>NZ_JASHDO010000009.1:0-79787 GCF_047463615.1 Streptococcus infantis
GAGTTGCTTGAAGTTGATTGATAGCAGCTAGACCAGTTGCCAAAGCCTTATCTACTGCATCTTGAGTCTTAGCTTCTTGAATAGCTGAAACAGCTTGCTCTGCCAACTCAACTAATTTCTTCTTAGCATCTTTATCGTCACCAAGTTCTTTAGTCTTTCTTTCAATTGCTTCTGCCAGACTTGCCATAGCCTTGTCGTAGTCGATGGTTGGTTCTTCTGGTTTTGGATCCTCTTTTGGAGTCGCTTGAAGCTGATTAATACCAGCTAGAGCATTTCCCAAAGCCTTATCTACTGCATCCTGAGTCTTAGCTTCCTGGATAGCAGTAAGAGCTTGTTCGGCCAACTCAACTAATTTCTTCTTAGCTTCCTTATCATCGCCAAGTTCTTTAGTCTTTCTTTCAATCGCTTCTGCCAGACTTGCCATAGCCTTGTCGTAGTTTGGCTCCTCTGGCTGGTCTGGTGTCGGTGTGTCATCTGAACCGTAGTTGTCTTCCTTATCAAGGATAGCTTGTAAGGTTGTGGCTGTCAGCATCAACTCTTGCGCATCGACAGTGCTTGCTGAAAGTTGTTCTGATAATTTGTCCAAGTTTGACTTGAAGGCTTGACGCGCCTCTGGAGTGTTTTTCAAGGCTGTTTGGTCAAATTTAGCCAATTCATCCTTCCAGTTCTTCATAGCTTGAACTAATTCTTCTTTGGTATAAAGAGCGCTATCTTCACCACGAGTGATGAACTGGTCAACTTGGATACCAATATTTCTAGAGGTATCATTTCGTTTTGGATCCAATTGCAAGGTTACAGCATGCCAACCTTCTTCTAGCCCAGTCAAACGAACGAGAGTCTGATCGCCTTGACGTGTAGCTGCTGTACCACTGAAGTACTTCTTGCCATTGACATCAGAGGCATTTCCTTGACCATCTTGATACTCAAGTTCTTTACCATCCAGAGTTACCTTGTAGATACCATGTCCAGGATCAACAAAACCTTTGATTTCAAGACCTGTTCCGTAGAAGTAAGCTGTTACGCTAGCATTTTTCTTTTGCTCTTCAGTCAAACGACCAAATGATGCCCAAGACTCAGTGTTTTGGTATTTGCCAGAAGAATTGGTTTCATGATGCCAACCTGGGCTATAGTCAAGTTGACTGGCCTGATCATCGTGACTTACTTGATCTTTTTGAAGCAATTCAGCTTTCATTACTCGAACAGTTGCTTCAGTTGCAAATCCAAGCAAGGCATCGTCTGAAGCGCTAGTCATTTTCACTTTAAAGTCAAAGATTGAATCAGCTTGTTCAGTAAAGTCAATTGTCGGAATTGTCAAAGTCTTTTCTGTTTCACCATCTTGGAAGGTCAAATCAGCCGTTGTATCTTTATATACCTTACCGTGAACCCCTGTTCCTGGCTCAGTCACAACATGAACTGTCGCAGCTCCCTTGCTACCACCAACACGTTTAATGGTTACAGTAACTGGTTGTCCTTTTTGAACTTCATAGGTTGTTTCTTTCAACTCAAACATACCTTTACCAGCATTGTTGAGCGTGTAGATACCTTCAGTTGCAATAGCTTTTCCAGTTTTGTTAACGAGTTTGATGGTATGTTCACCTGGAGCCAAGTCATCTGTTTCATAAACCATCTGGCTACGTTTACGAGCCGCATTATTGGTTTGAACATCTGCAACCTTTTGACCATCCACGTAAACTGACATTTCACCGTGGTTTGGATCAACTGTAGACACTACATATGCTTTTGTCCCAGTGAAACGGTAAGTGACGCTTGCATCTTTTTGGTTAGTCCACATAGAAGTTCCGCGGATACCTTCAGATTCGTCATACCAAGTTGTATTTGCTTTATCTGCTGTTGTATTTGAATGGTAATCTAGTCCTAGAGGGTAACCATCTGTTTTCTCGATACTGCTTGGAGTCTTATAAACAGAGAAGTTTGTCAAAATAGGTGTTGCTTGCGCACCAGTAATAGTCACACGAATCTTTTGTGCTTCTACTGGTTGACCTTGGATTAGGCGACGATAACCAACAGTTGAGCCTTCACCGTATGGTACCCAACGGCCATTGAGTTCAACTTCAACCTTGAAGCCAGAGATACGCTGACCTTTAGCGATATCTTCTTTGAGTTCAATCACGTCAAAGCGTCTCTTTTGACCAAGATCGACAGTAAATTCACCTGTCTTAGCATCATTTGCTAATGCCCAGCTAGTATCATCCTTACCATCTGTTAGGTGGCTTGCTTGATACAAGTGATTCTTACGAGTAGAACTTGCAGTTACAGTTGCACCCTTAGCAAAGTCAGTCGCATACATTTGATCCAAGGTTGCTCGGAATTCTTTCAAGCGAGCCACGTCTGCATCTGCGAATTTACCTTCTTTATTAGGTGGAATATTGAGAAGAAGCGGCGTTCCACGACCAACAGACTTGAAGTAGATATCCATCAAATCTTTGATTGATTTTGGTTGTTGATTGTCATGGTAGAACCAACCTGAACGGATAGAAACGTCTGCTTCACCTACAGAGTACATATCTCCTTCTGGATCCCCGTGGTTGAGATATTCATTCTTCACATCGTCAGTGATTTTAGCTTTCTTAACCTTATGCCAAACTGGATCTCCAGCGATACCACGTTCATTCCCGATCCAACGTACACTTGTTGGTTGAGCAGAGAAGATAGCGATATCTCCTTCAGCTTTCTTGATGTACTCGAACCACTTGTCAAAGGTGTAGGTTACTTTTTGAGCTCCGCTACCACGCGCTCCGTCCATCCAAACTTCGATAAACTTACCATTATTTCCGTATTTAGGATTGCCAAGGATTTCCTTGAGTTGGTTGAGGTAGTATTCGTTGTACTCTTTCTCAGTCGCAACATGATATTTAGGATGGTTAGCATCCCATGGTGATAGGTAAACACCCATATTCATGTCATACTTAGTCGCTGATTTAGAGATTTCTTCGAGAAGGTCACCCTTACCATCTTTCCATGGACTTGCAGCCACGGTATGTTTTGTGTATTGAGAAGGATAGATTACAAATCCATCGTGGTGTTTTACAACCATGATTGTTCGTTTGAACCCGGCATCCTTCAAAGTCTTAATCCACTGGTCTGTATCAAGGTTAGTTGGGTTAAAGTTTTGAGGATTTTCTCTACCATTTCCCCACTCAGAGTTGGTATAAGTATTCATACCATAGTGGATAAAGGCAGCTAATTCTTCCTTGTGGTAGTCCAATTGAGCCTTGCTTGGAAGTGGTCCATATGCAGCAATTTCTGTTTCTTCATCTTTTGGATCAACTGCTGGAGTGACTGGTGTTACTGGTTTTGGATCTTCAATTTTTTCGTATTCAAAAATAACTTGGTTCACTCCTTTGTGTTGGATGGTAGCTTCTCGGCTTGAGTTGACTGCACGGTAGCCTGCAATTTCTTTGGCTTGGAATCTGTGAACAAAGGAAACTTCATATTCTTTACCTTCATTGTTGTCAACAGTGGCAGGTGCCAATTCTTGATCTGTACCTTTCAAGCGGTAACGAATGTCGAAGGAACCTTTATTGACCTTATAAACAACCTTGATGACGCGAGTTCCTGCAGGAGCCTTGCTCACAACGCTATAATCATCTCCCCAAGCATCTTTTAATTGCTTGTTGACAGCTTTGCCATCAATTGAGACAATCTCATATTTGTCTTTGTTCTTCTTGTAGAAGTCAGTCTTCTCAATTTCTGTTTTATAGTTATAGTCAAATTGAGCTCCAACTTCTGTCTTTTCAACAAAAGTATCGTTTTCTTTGACTGGATTATCTTTCTGGTCTACGTGTTCGATAACAACTCGTCCATATTCAACACCTTCAAGGAGAGTTGCTACACCACTTTCATCGAATGAATATTTGTTTTCACCAATTACAGCCGTCTCATTTCTGAGCATTTTCCCTTCTGGAGTGAAATAATAACGGCTACCATTATCGCCTTGATACCAGCCTTTAACACCGTATTTATCAATGATGCCTTTAGCCCATGCTAGTTGTTCTGGAGACAAGACAAGACCTCCACCGAAGCGGTCTTTTTCAGCAATATTCATATTGTCAACAGTTCCACGTTGGTGAATACCGATAACTTTACCATCACCGTTGATGATACCGCCACCAGAAAGACCTGATACAGAAGTCAAACGATAAGTGACACCAACAGTTCCCTTATCATCATATTTTTCAGTACCTTTAACGACACCGTCAGCCTTATACAATTGACCAGGTACGATTGGTTCTTTCAATTCTGGAGAAGTAGAATCTGTTGGGTAGCCGATCGTGCTAACTGGCTCACCAGGGTTATAGGTACGGTATTCAGCTAAAGGAGTAAAGGTTGCAGCCTTATTTGGGCTTGCAATCTGTACTGGAACTGGTGCAACAACCAAGGCTAGGTCATTTTTGTATCCTTCACCAAACTTTTCTTTATTCCAGAAATGGATGTCCTTTTCTTGGAACAAAACAGTTTTTCCTGAAGTTGGTAGAGATCTTTCTTTTGGAGTATTAGATCCAACATTGTAATAGAACTTAGCAGTATCACCACCTAAGATATTACCAGCATTGGTTTCGGCATCCTTCTTCAAGAAATTATGAGCCACTGTCAACATGATATTTGGAGCGACAAAGATACCAGATCCAGAATTGAGGTAACGCTGAGTTCCACCACCTGCTAGAGGTGAACTGAAAATTGTATAAACCATCGCTGCTGATGTAGCCGGTTGACCTTCATAATTGATATGCTTAAGGTCTTGTCCGCCATTGATAATGGCTCTATTTTCTTTTTCGCCTTCAGATGGAGCCACTTCTGTAGGTTTCAAAATGCTCTTAGCCTCTACTTGTGGACTTTCTTTCTCTGAAACAATGGCTGAAGTATCCATTTTTTTCACTGGCGTATCAGGATAAGCACGATCAGGAATTTCTTCAGGGAGTAAATCACCTGATTCTTCTACTGCATTTTTTACAAGAGGAGCTGGTTTTTCAGCTACTTCTTTGACAGCGTCTAGAGTTTCCGGGCTTTTATCTGCCACTTCTTTTGCTTGACTATCTACTTCAAGTTTTGGTTCTGTTACGATTTCATTAGCCGCAACATTACCAGACGCAAAAAAAGCAAGACCAACTGCGACAGAAGCAACACCAACAGTCAGTTTACGAATACTAAATATTCTACCTTTTTCTAAAAAATATTGTTTCATCAAATACTCCTACTATTCTAGAGCAGTCAGCTACTGCCCAAGCCCAGCTTTAGCTGGCGACATTTTTTGTTTGATTCCCTAGCTTAAAACTCCGCTCCTAAGCTATTTATTTTTGGGTAAGTTCTTTTAGAGAAATCGCTTACATTTTTTGAAAATAAAATAAGGCTCAAACTAGCAAAAATTTTACCTAGAGTCTCTGCAGTATAATAAATATACTATATTATCCTGAAAAATGCAAGGGCTTCCAAATTTTTAACTAGATTTTTACTAAATGCTTTTGCCACTATTTACCACTAAAAAATCCTAAAGTGGCAAGGCCAGCTTAGGATTGTTTTGTTTTGAAGTGATAGTAAGCACCAAGCATACCTGCAGTATTTTGATGATGCGCAAATTCTAATCTTGTTTTTTCCGCTAGACTTGGAACAAGCGCATTTTTTAGAGCTTTACGAATTTTTGGTTTCAAAATCGCTTCCTGCCCCATAATACCACCACCTAGTATAACAACCTCAGGATTGGCAACATAACAAATGTTAGCAAGACCTTTCCCAAGATAGTCTACCATACGGTCAATTCCCTCCATACAGAGTTTATTGCCTTCTGTAGCTTCTTTGAAAATTCTACGACCATTCCAATGAGCCACTTCCTCATCATGAGCCTTGGCTACATTCTCAACCAAGGCAGTTGTAGAAGCTAGATCTTGGAAGTCTCCATCTTGCATGTGCATGTAGCCAACTTCACAGGCAGAATTACTAAAGCCATGGAAAACTTGGCCATCAATGATTAAGCAACCACCGATACCTGTTCCAATGGTCAGACATAGCGTTATTCCTGCACCTTTTCCAGATCCAGAAACCGCTTCTGCTAACCCTGCGCAGTTGACATCATTTTCAATCTCACATGGAATTCCAAAACTTCCTTCAATTTCCTTTTTAAATTGGGTTCCGGCATAATTTGGAATCTGTGGACCTGCATAGAAAATCTCACCCTTATCAGGGTCAACCATTCCCGCAGAGGAAATGGCGACACCTGACACTGGACCTTTTTCGAGATAGCTAGCTACGATATCTTTTGTCTTTTGTAAGATGTGGGGACCACCCTTGTGAGCCTCAGTCGCTACTTCGTGAGACTCTACAAGTTGTCCATCTTGGTCAATCAAACCGTATTTGATATTAGTTCCACCAATATCAATTGCAACATAATTAGTCATAAAGCCTCCTATTGATTAGAGGAAACGCTCCTTAGTTTCACGAATCAATTGAGCAGCTGCTTCTACAACTGGACGATCTTCTTCGGTCACTGGTGTAAGTGGAGAACGAACTGATCCGATATTAAGTCCTTCATTGATTTTCAAGACTTCTTTGATAACACCGTACATGTTTCCATGTGCAGCAGTCAATTTTCCAATGATAGCGTTGATTGCATATTGCAATTCACGCGCTGTTTCTAGGTCTTTTTCCGCAATCAATTGGTTGAGTTTCAAGAAGAGTTCTGGCATAGCACCATAAGTACCACCGATACCAGCTTTAGCACCCATGAGACGTCCACCAAGGAATTGTTCGTCTGGACCATTAAAGACGATATGATTATCACCACCAAGACTTACAAAAGTTTGGATATCTTGAACTGGCATTGAAGAGTTTTTAACACCGATGACACGTGGGTTTTTCAACATTTCTGTGTAAAGGCTTGGAGTCAAAGCAACTCCTGCCAATTGAGGAATGTTATAGATAACATAGTCTGTATTTGGTGCTGCTGCACTGATGTCGTTCCAGTATTTTGCTACTGAGTACTCAGGCAAACGGAAGTAAATTGGTGGGATTGTTGCGATAGCATCTACTCCCAAGCTTTCAGCATGGCGAGCAAGCTCGATACTATCTTTAGTATTGTTGCAAGCCACGTGAGCAATGATGGTCAATTTACCTTTAGCAACAGCCATGACTTCTTCCAAGATCAACTTGCGGTCTGCTACACTTTGGTAGATACATTCACCTGAAGAACCGTTGACATAAAGTCCTTGAACACCTTTATCAATAAAGTATTGCACCAAAGCACGAGTTCGTTCTGGGCTTACTTCTCCCTCATCATCATAACATGCGTAGAAGGCAGGAATAACACCTTCATATTTTTTTAAATCTGACATAGATTTCTCCTAAGATTTCTTATTTTCTGCTCTGAGCAGATGATTTTTTACTATTTTAGTATACACCTTGTAAAAAGCGCTTTCAATACATCTCAGCCACTTAGATTTTAATTTCTATTCATCTCCCATAGCGTTTCTTGTTTGAAAGTAGTTTCATATCGTTTTCAATCTGCTTGATATTTAGCAAACAATTTTTCCATTAATCCAGCTTGGCAAAAGGCAAGAAGACCAAAGCCAAAGAGTAGAAACGCTGAACCACCAAGTACTAGAGTAAAACCTGATAGATAGAGAAGCATAATGATTAACAAAATAATCGCAAGCATCAAGAAGAACCACACGAAATTAAAGCTAACTAAGAGCAAGCCCTTTTGGAGTGCTTCTTTCCAAGTCAAGTCATAACGCGCTGCAATAGGATAGCTAGCCAACATAACTAGGGTTAAAAATATCAGAATTCCCAAGCAAATGGCTTTAATGAGCTGGAAACCTAGGCCTGTTTGCCCCCAGAATAGAGACAAATCAACTACACTAATTAGAAAAATTCCTAGTTCCAACAAACCTAACTGGAGACCTAATTTCAAATTTTGCTTAAAGGCTCTCATATATGTTTTAAAAACTGGAACACGACGACTACTCTTAACTTCGAAGATTGTCTGATAGAGACTAATTTTTGCTACTCCGATTGTCACAATAGGCAAACAAGACACAACAAAGAGTAGGTTAACCGTCACGATATCTAAAACCTTCTCACAAAATCGCATAAGAAAGTTATCCGTATCGAATGCCGCCTTGAGTAATCCAGATCCTTTCTGTGCCATTGTTCGCTCCTCCTAACTTACTAATCAATTAAAATTTTAAACAAATGTTTGCGAACCTTGTCTTCCATGCCAGCATAACCATTTGGCTGATGAGGTTCCCCTGGAAAGAAAATCGCAAAGTTGTGATAACCCAATAAAAGTGGGTATTGTTCATGACAGTGGACGAAGCCGATATCACTTGCCTCGTCAAAAGCTACTGCCTCGTCTTTAACACGAGACCCATAGCTTGAATACTCATGACCCTCTACCAATAAATGCAAGTCTGCATAGTTTTTATGATGCTCAAAGCGATCATTTTCTTCTTGGTTAAGGACATTTTCTTGTACAACTAGAAAGACCTTATCTCCGTCAATCTCATATTTCCCAAGTTCAAAAGACTCTTTTCGATGCTCGTAGAGATAATCAATGGCCTTATCTAGATTTGGATGAATCCCTTTATAAAAGGTGATATTTTTTAAATCATCAAAAATCATAGTAATTCCTTTACTTGATTGTTAGCTTCAGACAAGAAATGTCTGGCTAGTAAGTTTATAAGTGTCTAACAAAACTTCATGAAGTAAGCAACTCCTCTCCATTTTGTAGACACTTATATATCCTGTATTCTCTTAGTCTATCAACTATACTTCTGCATACTGATAAACAGATTGTACTATATTCGATTTTCGCAGAGTACTATCCTTTGACAGCTCCCATAGTAATACCTTGAGTGAAGGATTTTTGGAAGACAAGGAAGACTGTTACGATTGGCACAGCTGCAAGGGCAGCACCTGCCATGATTAATCCATAGTTAGTTGCCATCTCGGCCTGCATAGTTGCAACCCCGAGTGAGATAGTCAAGTTTTGACGTGAAGTCAACATTACCAATTGCATGAAGTAGTCATTCCAAGTATTGATGAAGGTAAAGATTGCAAGAGCCGCAAATCCAGGTTTCACAATAGGGAAGGCTACGCTCCAGAATGTACGAATCTCACCGCATCCATCGATTTTAGCAGATTCGAGCAATTCTGTTGGAATGTTTTCACTGAACTGTTTCATAAGGAAGACCCCAAATGGCCATCCAATCAAAGGCAAGATAACTGCCCAAAGAGTGTCATGGATTCCCATGAAGTTGACGATACGTACCAATGGAACAAGGACAACTTGTTTTGGAAGAGCCATGGCTGCGATAAAGATTGCAAAGAGGATGCGTTGGCCATAGAAACGTTTCTTAGCCAGTACATAACCTGCTAGAGATGAAGTTGCACAAACCAAGAACATAGTTACCAAGGAAATGAAGACTGAGTTCCACATCCATTGCAAGGCTGGGTTTTGCACCATCAATTGTTGGAAGTTCTCCATAGTTGGTGCTTTAGGGAACCATTGTGGTGGAATCATAATGGTATCCGGTTGTGATTTGAATGCACCTGTCAAGATCCAGTAAAATGGAAAGATGAAGAGTACAGTCAACAAGAGCAAAATGATAGTTGAAATAACAGTGAAGGCTGTTAAAGGTTTCTTTTGTGTAGATTGCATAGCTGTCTCCTTTCTCTTAGTATTCTACGTCGTTTCCAAGCACTTTGAATTGAACAAAGCTTACGATAGCAATCATGATTGCCAAGAAGACACCGATGGTATTAGCATAACCGTATTCTGTCAATTGGAAGGCTTTTTCGTAAAGGTAGTACATAAGTGTACTTGTTGAGTAGTTTGGTCCACCAGATGTCAAAAGCTGAATGAGGGCGAAACACTGGAATGAGTTAATCGTTGTGATGATTGCGATATAAAGAGTTGTCGGAAGAAGGCTTGGCCATTTAATCTTCCAGAAAACTTGAAACTCAGTAGCACCATCAACACGCGCCGCTTCAACGAGTGAATTGTCAATATTTCCCATTGCCGCGATGTAAAGGATAATCGGTTGACCAACAGAAGTTGTCAAAAGGATAATCATAATCGCAAGCAAAGCCCAGTTTTTATCTCCGAGCCAAGAAATGTTCTGGCTGATAATGTTGCTCGACTTAAGGACAAAGTTCAAAATACCTGATAGTGGATCGTAGATCCATTTCCAAACAACCGTAACGGCAACACTACCAGTAACAACAGGTAGGAAGAATACGAAACGGTAGAAAGATCTAGCAACCGCATTTTGTTGGTAGGTTTGTGACGCCACAAAGAGCGAGAAGAGTACAACGACCGGTACAGATCCGATAACCAAGATAACGGTGTTGATCAAAGATTTTGTAAAGACAGGGTCTTTAAACATGCGGATGTAGTTGTCCAATCCCACAAACTCAAAGCTAGTCATCGAGTAGTTAAAGAAACTAGTGATGAAGCCCATGATCATTGGAGCTAAGACGAAGACGGTAAAGAAGATTAATACTGGTGCTAAGAATGCGTAGGAAATAACTGTTTCCCGCATACGGATTTTATTGACTTTCACAGTCGGCACCTCACTTTCAAATAGTTTTTGTTTTTTGATTGTCGTCTGACATTGATGTAAAATCAAAATGAAATTTTTTCTAAGATTAGCCTATGTAAGAACTTCATTTTAATTTTGACCTGTCAGTTCCTTACATTTTAAACAAAAGTCCCCCTTTTCTTACACGTATGCGCACAGGGAAAAGGGGGGACTCAACTTTTAAATTAGGGCTTATTGTTTAGCTGCTTTTTTGATAGTTTCGTTTGCTTTTTCAGTGAATGCTTTCAAAGCTGCAGCAGGTTCTTGGTCACCATTAGATACTGCTTGCAACATTGGGAACCATAGAGTTCTCATTTCAGCAAATCCGTCGATTGTGTTGTAGTATGGAGAGTAGTATTGAGTCCAACCACTGATTGTTTCCATACGTTTGTCATCGTAAAGTTTTCCAAATGAAGTACGAACTGGGAATGCTCCTGTACGAACTACGTCTTTAGGACCCCACTCTTTATCATCAGCGATGAATTGGATGAATTTCTTAGCTGCAGCAACTTTCTTTTCATCTTTGTTGTTAAATACTGCAAATCCGTTTACAAGGTATTCAAGAGCTGGTTTGCCAGAATTAGATGGGAATGGAACTTCTACCACTTCAACTTTACTTGCTTCCAAAAGTTTAGCTTGGATACCGTTTTGAGCTGGTGCCCAAAGGATTGTGTATGAAGTTTGACCGTTTGCAAAGTTTTGGATGTCTGCTCCACCGTCAAATTGTGAACCGTTATTCAACAAACCGTCTTTGATCCAGCTAGCTGCTTTTTCAAGACCTTTGACAAATTTAGGATCGTCAGTTGTGTATTTAGTTACTTCTTTATCAGTTACAGAACCGCCGTAAAGGTTAGAGATGAAGGCACGTGTTCCTTGGTCTCCCCCTTGACCAGAACTGAACAATGAACCTGGAGTATATCCTTTATCTTTGAGCGCTTTCAAAACTTTTTCAAAGTCGTCTGTTGTCCAACCTTCTTTAACAAGGTTAGCTACACCAGCGTCTTCCAACATTTTCTTGTTCATAGCCATGTAGAATGGTGCAGAACTGATTGGATACATGTAAGCTTTGTCGCCAGCTTTACTTGCTTGTACAATGTTTTCGTTGTTAACATCTTTCACAAATTCATCTGTAAAGAGGTCATTCAACTCAGCCAATTTACCATTTTTACCGTAATTGATGATACGACCTGGTGCGTCAAAAAGTACGTCTGGAGCTGTTCCAGCTTCGATAGCTGTTGTGATTTTTTCTGGTCCAGATTTGAAGTCGATTGTTTCTAGTTTAACTTTGATATCTGGATTTGCTTTTTCGAAAGCTTCGATGATAGATTTTTCATAAGTTCCAACACCGTCACCAGATTTTTCTTGAGTAAATACCGGGAATGCCCACCAAGTAATTTCTGTTGTTGCTGCATCGCCTGATTTGGCAGCATCTTTGTTAGCGTCTGATTTGCCACAAGCAGCAAGTGATAGAACCGCAGCACCCGCAAGTACTGTACAAGCTAGTTTTCTAAATTTCATTTGTATTCTCCTAAATGATGTTAAGCGTATCCGAATTGGATAAAGAGCAATGTCGACTTTGTATACGTTTTCATTTTTTCCTACTAATCAACCACTCTCCTCGTTTTTTTATATGATGTTACTTAAGACCGGCAACGAAGCGTTCCGTAATCTCTTTTGGTCTAGTAATAGCGCCACCTACAACGATGCCTCGCACTCCATAGCCTAGGATTTGCTTAGCTTGTTCTGGTGTGTGAATTTTCCCTTCAGCGATGACATCCACCCCTGCGTCGCAGAGTTTTTTGATGAGTTCAAAATCTGGGCCATCCACTTTTGGACTGTAAGAAGTGTAACCTGATAGAGTTGTACCGACAAAGTCAATTCCTGCCTCTACTGCTGTTAAGCCTTCTTCAAAGGTACTTGTATCCGCCATCAATAATTGATTTGGATATTTTTCCTTCACTTGGCGAATAAATTCTTGAATCTCTAAGCCGTCATAACGTTCACGCTTAGTACAGTCAAGAGCGATAACTTCGATATCAAGTGCAGCTAATTCATCCACTTCCTTCATTGTAGCAGTAATGAATGGTTCTTGTGGTGGGTAGTCTCGCTTGATGATCCCGATAATTGGAAGTTTTGTAACTTCCTTGATTTCCTTGATATCTCGGACACTGTTTGCCCGAATACCAACCGCTCCACCTTGCTCTGCTGCTTTGACTAGCAAGGGGATTACTCCTCCCGCTTCTGTGTAGAGCGGTTCATGAGGAAGAGCCTGGCAAGAAACAATGATTCCATCTTTAATCTGTTCAATCAATGCTTCTTTACTAATTTGTGGCATCCACTTTCCTCCTTTTCTTTTTCTTTGTGCTTATGTGACTATTATAGCTCATTATTAAAACGCTTTCAATATTTTGTACTAGAATAGATTGAAGTTTCAAAACAATTTTATGCAACAATTCAACCTGAAAGTAGTTTCAGACGTTTAAAATTCTGCCTAGTACTTCTCAAAGCCTTGAAAACGTCACTTTTTACTCGTAAAAACGAAAGAAAAAGGCCGTAACACCTTCTGGTTACGACCCTTTCTATTAAAGAGCAAGTTTCTCTATAAAACCTTTAAGTTTATCTATTGCACTAATATTCTTTTTTCTTGCCCATGGCAAACATGCCAAGAAGCATCCCCACAAGTCCTACACTTGCAAGAGTTGCAGCATCTTCACTTCCAGTTTCAGGAAGTGCTTGCTGATGTATTGCAGGCGCTGCTGGTGCCTGATAGGTCTTGTCTTGCGACATGGCCTGAACCACAATCTCTTGCTCACCTTTGAATTCTGGGACTTCATGTACAGCTGCTTCTGCACCATTGACACCGCCTACAAATTCTGGAGATTCTGCTCTTGCTGCTTCTACTGCGTTGACACTACCACTAAATTCTGGAACTTCATGTACTGTCGCTTCGCCATTTATTCCTCCAATGAATTCAGGTATATCATGTACAGCTGCTTCTACTCCATTCACGCCACCTTCATAGGCTGGAAGTTCTGAGCTTGCTGCTTCTACTGCATTAACGCCGCCTTCAAAGTCTGATGCGTCTGACTTAGCTGCTTCTACTCCATTCACACCGCCTTCGAACTCTGGGCTCTCTGACTTAGCTCCTTCATCGCCATTGACGCCGCCTTCAAAGTCTGATGCGTCTGACTTAGCTGCTTCTACTCCATTCACACCGCCTTCGAACTCTGGACTCTCTGCCTTAGCTTCTTCTTCGCCATTGACACCACCTTCAAAGTCTGATGTGTCTGACTTAGCTGCTTCTACTGCATTGACGCCACCTTCGAACTCTGGACTCTCTGCTTTAGCTCCTTCCTCGCCATTGACACCACCTTCAAAGTCTGATGTGTCTGACTTAGCTGCTTCGACTGCATTGACGCCACCTTCAAACTCTGGACTCTCTGCTTTAGCTCCTTCCTCGCCATTGACACCACCTTCAAAGTCTGATGTGTCTGACTTAGCTGCTTCTACTGCATTGACGCCACCTTCGAACTCTGGGCTCTCTGCTTTAGCTCCTTCCTCGCCATTGACACCACCTTCAAAGTCTGATGTGTCTGACTTAGCTGCTTCCTCACCATTGACACCACCTTCGAACTCTGGACTCTCTGCCTTAGCTCCTTCATCGCCATTGACACCACCTTCAAAGTCTGATGTGTCTGACTTGGCTGCTTCTACTGCATTGACGCCGCCTTCGAACTCTGGACTCTCTGCCTTAGCTCCTTCCTCACCATTGGCGCCGCCTTCAAAGTCTGATGTGTCTGACTTAGCCGCTTCTACTGCATTGACGCCACCTTCGAACTCTGGACTCTCTGCCTTAGCTCCTTCATCGCCATTGACACCACCTTCAAAGTCTGAAATTTCATGAACAGCTGCTTCTCCTTTTGAAGTTTCCACTGGAATATATTCTGGAACTTCATGGACTGCTGCTTCTTCACCATTGACGCCACCCTCGAAGTCTGAGACTTCATGGACTGCTGCTTCGGCACCATTGACGCCACCTTCGAATTCTGGGACTTCATTAATAGTTCCCGGTGGATTTTCTTCAACTTCTATTTCTGGAATTTCATGAACGGCTGCTTCCTCACCATTGACACCGCCTTCGAATTCTGGAAAATCATGAATTGCTGCTTCCTCACCGTTGACGCCACCTTCAAAGGCTAGATCCTCATGAACTGTACCTTCACCATTGACTGCGCCTGTAAATTCTGGAACTTCATGGATTTCTGCTTTTGCGCCATTTTTCCCACCAGGGACTCCTGCCCCTTCAAGACTTACAGGCAAATTATGCATGCTCTCAATTGCACCATCAATGATTTCTGTAATTTCTTGACCAATATCTTCCTTGCTAGCTGCAAATAACAAGGTTTTTGAATCATACTGCGTCAAGAAGGTAGCAAAATTCCCATTTGCCAGTTTAAGAACTGGTGGCTGATTCACCAATACTTCAGAATCAAATTCTAAAGCGATGACATTTTTGCTCATCTCCACAGCATTTTTCACAGTTGCTTTTGTTGGAGCAATTCTATCCTTGCTTAAGAAATCCCAGTTAAATTTCTTATAAGACAAGGTGTATTCATTTTGAGTGGCAGTCGCATGCTCATAAAGCAAGCCAAATTCGCCATTTCCAAGATCTTGCAAGGAGTTATAAGCAAATTTACCACTTTGAATTGGATTGTGCTTGAGCCAAGTTAGGTCTCCATTAGCTTCCACACGTGCCAAGTGCACCAAACCATTGTAGCGTCCTGGCCCACCTGCATTACTGAGGATGATATATTCCTTGCCATCTTGCACCGTATGAATGGCAGACATTTGAACATAGACATCTTTGACATCTGAATAGCGTTTTACATCTTTTTCCCAAGTTGCTCCACCGTCTTTACTCGTTGCAACTTGCAAATCCCCTGTCAATCCACGCATGAAGAGTTTGAGATCCCCATTATTCAACTGAACAACAGTTGACTCAGTATTTTGAGCACCTGGATTATTCATAGTTGAAGAATGAATTGTTTGGTTACCTACTGGACGGTTATCATTGACCGCTTCACCAGCGTGCCAAGTTTCACCATGATCATCTGAATAAATAACGCGTGAAGACTGGGATCCACTTAGGTAGGATACGTTATTTGTAGTGTAGGCAGGGATAACCAGACGCCCTTTATGAGGTCCTGAGTGCAAGGCAATACCTGTACCAGGTCCAGTACCTAAGAAGTGCATCCAGTCCTTACGAATGCCGTATGTAATATCTTTAGGTGCAGACCAAGTTTTTCCATCGTCATCGCTATAAGACATCCAGAGATAGTTAGTGTTTGAAACTCTAAAGATATTCTTGTCGCTATAATCGAAGTAGACATTACCAATCAGTTCTTCACCTTTATACAAATCACCCTTATCACTATAGGCTGGTTTCTTAGGATCAACTACAACACGGTATTCTGTCTTTCTATTTTCAGGGTCAAAGACTTCACCATTTTCACGGATTGTATAACGTCCTGCTTCACCTTTTTTGTACAAAACTTGGTAAACCTTATCTCCAATTTGCTCATAGGCTTGTGGTGCTTTTCCTGGTAAATCTCTGACAGCTTCACCTTCTACGAACATATCAAAAATAGAGAAGATTCGCTTAGTTTTCGGATCTTGGACTAAAGCCATGTCGATGTTAACTGGTGATCCCGCATGAGCTCTTCTTGCATTCTCATTATCACGAGGATTTGAGATGACAATTCTATCTCCCCATGTTTTACCCTTATCATCACTACGACGAACGACCATACCGATATCGCCCCAGTCAGAGTGATGCAAGCGTCTCTCATCTGCACCAGCAATTAAGGTTCCCTTATCAGTTTTCAGCAAGGCTGGAATACGATAGCTTGCGATACCATCTTTATTTGGCTTGCGGTTCTCACCACCTTCAAAAACATCCAGTTTATCAGTAACTTCTGCTCCTTCAGGAAGTTTCTTCTCCAACTCTCCTCTTTCAAAAAGTTGGCTACGTTTTTTAACTTCTTCTTGAGAAAGAGCACGGTCATAAACCGTTAGATTACGGACTTTAAGATTGGCGCCCCAGAAGTTTTTGCCTGTGCGTTTTGTTGTACCGATTTGTACATGGTTGACATCTGGCATATCTTGAATGAAACGACCAGACTGAGGACTTGTACGCGACAAGACACCATTCACATAGACACGAACTTGACCTTTTGGTTGGTCTGCATTTGGTCTTTCAACTGTGAAGGTTACAGAGTTCCACTCACCTGGCTTAATTTTCAAAGGAGCAGTTTTATAATCACCATAGAATTGATTTCCATTTGCATCACGACCTTCAACGATAGCTGTGTTATCAAGGATGGCCATAGTGAAATACTCATTTACTTTGGTATCACTAGAGACTGAGAAGAGGTTGTAAAAACGTGGAGCAGATGCATCTGGCTTAAACTCCATATGAATTGTCGCATTTTGAAGTTTTTTAAGTTTGTCTAGCTCCTCCTTCATGTCAACTCTTTGACCGTTTGAAGGATTGGTTTCAACATCTTCCTTCTCTATAACAGTATTGGCATTTTCCAACTCTCTTGCATAAAAGTCACGAGGAATTTTTCCAACCTCTTCTTCGTCTTCACTCTCTGTAGCTGGAGTTTCGTTTGATGCTTCTGTTTCTGTTGGTTTTTCAGACCCTGGGTTTGCTTTCAGCTCTTCACGGTTTACTTCTGTTCCCTTATCTGTTGCCGTTGCCAATTTGTCTGCGAGTTCCTTATCGAGATTCGTCAGATTTCCTGTCTCTACTTCCTTAGGCAATTCTGGCAAAGATTGCCCCGCTGTTTCACCATTCGTTGATGGCGCCTCTTGAGCAAAAGCAGGTGAAGCACCAAAAACAACTGCTCCAATCACTACTGAAGCTGCTCCAACTGCAAATTTTCGAATTCCGTATCGCTGTTTTCTATCAAAATGTCTCTGATTCATATTTTCCCTTCCGTTTTTAAAAAATAAAGCGCTTTCTTTTTTGCTTAAAATTTTATGCCACCGAGGCTAAAGTAGCAAAAGAAACTGAAATATTGAATGGAGAATCCCATCCTTTTTACTGTGAACTACTGTTGCATGACATAAATTTCCACTTTTTATGAAGAAATACAACAGATTTTGCTCCTTTCATAATTGATATTACACTTATTATATAATAAATATTACAAATTTTAGTCAAATCAATCTACAATAGATTCTACTTTCAAATATATTTGGAAGAATCAAACTATTTGAAACTACTTTCTTGCCATCCAAATATATTGAAAAGAACCCTGTAATTCATTCAAAATCACAGGGTACTTCTTCCTAAGCCTTTATTGACCTACATAGGTAAATGGGATTTCACTGCCACACAACCAATTGTAAACTTGATCATTAACATGGACGTTCATAGCTTCGTGTGCGTATTCTGGCATCAGGCGATAGCTCTTCTCACAAGTCAAACGATTGTAGATAGCAAACTGAGTGATTGGATAGCAAACATCGTCATCAAGCCCAGTAATCATTCGAACTTCCCCCTTAATGCGATGGGCAAGATTTTTTACATCGATATAGGCGAGCGTCTCCATAATCTGCTCTTCAGTCTCATGGAATGGATCATGGAACTTAAAGTAACGAAAGAGCTCATCATAGGCTTCGCTGGTATTTCCAATCTCTAGCACTCGTCTAAAGTCTGATAAGAATGGATAAATAGCAACTGTACGTTTGATACGTGGATTTAGCCCCGCAGCCACTAGAGCTAGTGCCCCTCCTTGAGAAGCTCCATAACTAGCCAATTGCCCCTCATCTACTTGAGGGAGACTAGCTATAATCTCAATCAATTGATAAATATCAAGATAAACATCCTTATAGAAGAGTTGCTCTTTTCCTTCTACTGCACCACGGATGATTTGGCCCTTAACTGTATTTCCGAGAGGTGAACGCAAGCCATCTTGTGAATAACCAGACTGCCCTCTTACATCCATAGATACAACACCATAACCAGCTACTGTAAAAGCTAGCATATCTGTCCAATCCCAGCAACGTCCCATATAGCCATGGAAGTGGAAAATGACAGGTACTTTCTTTTCTGATTTTGGCAAGACTATACGCGCATAAACAAGGCCATCACGGGTACCCTTAAAGCTTAACTCATAACACTTCACATTGGGAATATGAAAATCACGTTCTTCTAGTTGGTAATCTGGCAAGACCGAAACCTTATCAATCTCACCATCCCAAAAAGCGTCAAAGTCTTGTGGAACTTCATCTCTTCCTCTGTAAGTTTCCATTTCTTCCATTAATGCTGGGTTTCTCATATAATTCTCCTTAATTTTTGTAACCGTTATCATAACTCTAGCACACAAAGTAAGGCAATGCAAGGTAGATTCTTAAATAGAAAGTGATTTTAATTTTGCAGCTTCAGCGATGCTAGTCTGAAAGTAGTTTTATAAAACTATCTTCTCAAAGAGCGAGCAAGATAAGTCATTAGCACTTTTTGACTTTCAAAGTTCTGTAGGATTGCCTTGCTTTTTTCCTACCATTTACTTTATTTCGTTGATCTTCCTACTTTATCAACTTTTAGACTTGTCTTTGCTTATCGCTTTTCTTTTTAAGTGATTCCTTTCCTACAAAAAAAGTTTCATAATCTCCATAGACTAGATCTATCAAGATTATAAAACTTTTTCTTATTTCAAATTATTTTTATAACGTTCCAACTCAGCTTGGTTCCCCCAAACATAATGACCTGGACGAATTTCAACCATTGACGGCTTATCAGTCTCATAGTCATGTTGATCTGGATCATAGACTTTCAAGACTTTTTTACGTTCCAAGATCGGATCAGGGATTGGAACTGCTGATAGGAGAGCTTGAGTATAGGGATGGATTGGATTGTTAAACAATTCTTCCGTCTCAGCTACCTCAACAATGACACCCTTGTAAATTACCGCGATACGATCAGAGATAAAACGAACCACTGACAAGTCATGGGCAATAAAGAGATAAGTCAAGCCCAATTCCTTTTGGAATTTCTTAAGCAAGTTCAACACTTGGGCACGAACAGAAACGTCCAAGGCTGAAATTGGCTCATCAGCAATAACAAAGTCTGGTTGCATAACCAAGGCACGAGCGATACCAATACGTTGACGTTGTCCACCTGAGAACTCATGTGGATAACGTGTCAAGTGTTCTGCCAAAAGTCCAACTTCACGAATGATATTTTGAACTTTTTCTTTTCTTTCTTCCTCATCTTTAAACAGATGATAGTTGTATAGACCTTCAGAGATAATGTAGTCAACGGTTGCACGCTCATTCAAGCTAGCTGCTGGGTCTTGGAAAATCATCTGAATTCGACGGATTAACTCCGAAGCTTGTTCACGTGATTTCTTTCCGTTAATTTTTTGCCCTTCAAAAATGATGTCCCCATTGCTGGTGTCATTAAGACCGATAATAGCACGACCAATCGTTGTCTTACCACTTCCAGACTCTCCAACAAGTGAGAAAGTTTCTCCTTTGTTGATAAAGAAGTTCGCATTTTTAACAGCGACAAATTTTTTGCTTCCTTCACCGAAGGAAATTTCTAAGTCTTTAATTTCTACTAATTTTTCAGACATTTCCTTCCTCCTAGTCCTCAAGATGTGTAAAGCCCATCTTTTCACGAATCTTGTCGTGTAAATCTGCAATCACCGCTGGTTTTTCAACTTTTGGAGCTTGTTCATGAAGCAACCATGTCTTAGCCCAATGGGTATCAGATACTGCAAACTGAGGTGCTTTTTCCTCGAAGTCAATCTTCATAGCATAATCTGAACGAAGAGCAAAAGCATCTCCCTTCAATTCAGTATAAAGCGATGGAGGTGTTCCAGGGATTGAGTACAATTCACCTTTGTCATCCGCAAGTTGTGGCAAGCTTGACAAGAGGCTCCATGTATATGGATGACGTGGGTCGTAGAAAATTTCTTCAACAGTACCATATTCAACAATTTCACCAGCATACATAACTGCAACTTTATCAGCGATACTTGCTACGACACCTAGGTCGTGGGTGATAAAGATTGTTGTAAAGTGGTATTCGTGTTGAAGTGACTTCAACAAATCAATAATCTGTGCCTGAATGGTCACGTCAAGAGCTGTTGTCGGCTCATCACAGATAAGAATGTCTGGACGACAAGCAAGAGCAATCGCGATAACGATACGTTGACGCATTCCCCCAGAATATTGGAAAGGATACTCGTCAAAACGTTTCTCAGAATCTGGAATACCAACTTTATTCATATAGTCAATAGCCATCTCTTTAGCTTCTTGCGCAGTCTTGCCTTGGTGTTTAACAATAACTTCTGTGATTTGACTTCCGATTGTCTTGATAGGGTCTAGACTGGTCATCGGATCTTGGAAGATAGTTGCAATCTTCGCACCACGAATACTTTCCCATTCTTTATGAGAAGATAAGGTTGTCAAATCTTGTCCTCGGTAATTAATACTACCTTGTGCAACACGACCATTTTCTTCCAACATTCCTGTGAATGTTTTTGTCAAAACTGATTTACCTGAACCTGACTCCCCAACTAACGCGAGGACCTCTCCCTCAATCAAATCGATGGAGACACCTCGAATAGCTGTCAAAATCTTGTCACGAACATCAAATTCCACGACAATATCTTGAGCAGTCAAAATTACATTTTTTCCTTTTATCATGTCTACTCCTATCTATGTGTACGTGGATCACTAGCATCCGCTAGGTTTTGACCAACAACGAACAGTGACAAGGATACCAAGACCAAAGTTGTCAATGGAATCCAGAAGAGGTATGCATTTGTCGTTACGTTTTGAGAGTAATCTGAAATCAAACGACCCAAGCTAGGAACTGTAATCGGCAATCCAAGTCCAAAGAATGATAGGAAAGCTTCATATGAGATAAAGGCTGGAAGCATTTGCGACGTACTCGTAACAATAACAGATACCAATTGTGGCATAATGTTTTTCACAATAATCTTATAACTTGGTGTTCCCAAGGTTCGTGAAGCAAGGTTATACTCTAAATCACGGTATCGTAACATTTGGATACGAATTGAGTGAGCAACATTAATCCAGGTTGTTACACTCATGGCAAAAATCAAGTTCCAGAAACCTGCACCGATAGAGTAAGTCAAAACAATAACGATCAAAAGTGATGGGATATTGTTGATAACGTTGTAGACCTCCATCATGATACGGTCAACTGATTTTGAGATCCCCCAAATTCCACCAATGACAACACCGATAAAAAGGTTGACAAAGGTCGCAATGACAGAAATCAAGATAGAATTACGAGCTCCAAACCAGACACCATCAAAGAGAGATTTACCATTACTATCTGTACCAAACCAATGCTCAGCATTTGGTTTAATGTAACGAGCGCTAAAATCATTTACCTTACTTACATCATTGAAGTCAAAATCAGAGAACATTGGGTAAATGAAACTCATCAAAACAACTGCAATCAAGATACCTAGCATGATTACTGTTGATTTCTTCTTCAAAAATTGTCTAAAAACAGAACCCCAGTATGAATAGGCAGGAGCATCAATTGCTTCAGAGGCATAATCATCACGTTTTACAAACTGAAATTTTTCATTACTAATTGTAGACATTATTTGCCTCCTTTCTCTGTCAATTTAATACGTGGGTCAATAATGGTCATCCAAATATCTCCAATAAGGTTTGAGAAGATTGAGACACAAGTGAAGATAAAGACGAGACCAACTACCATATTATTGTTTGAAGCTTTTACAGAGTCGATCAACATTTTACCCATACCTGGGAAGGCAAAGACTGTTTCAGTAAGAGTTGCTCCACCAATAACACCAATAATTGAGCCTGGGATACCAGAAACGAGTGGTACCATAGCATTTTTAAAGATGTGCTTATCAGAAATCTCTTTCTCAGACAAACCTTTAGCACGAGCAAAACGAACGAAATCTTGTGATTGCAAGTCAATCATATAACGGCGAATCCAAATTGCCATAGTAGGTGCTCCTAGCAAGCCCAGAATCACTGCAGGAAGGACATAAGAACGCCAATCACCAGCACCCAAGATTGGGAATGAGTCTGGGAAGCCGATTGAAGAACCAATCAAACGAATAATATAGACTAGGGCAATCGTTGGAAGAGCCAACAAGAACGTTAGAGTCCCTGTTGAGAAACTATCGATCCAAGTGTTTTTGAAACGAGCCATTGCTGAACCAAGAGGAATCGCAATCGCATATGAAATCGCAAGACCAATCAAACCAGTGATAGCAGAACTTGCAATCATAGATGGGTACTGATAGTTGCTCTCAGTAGCTGTATATGGATCATCTTTACCGTAGTTGGCTACTTCACGAGCATCAGCTTGACTCGGAGATTTATAAGTTCTTGAGTAAATATTTACTGATGATGTTTTCTTACCAGTTGGGAATTGAACTTCAGAAGTCTTCGTTTGTCCTTGTCCTTGTGTAATAACTTGAAGAACAGGAGTATTTGCATAAGTTGGATAAGAATCTCCTAGGTTCAAGTTGACAAAGTTTTGGTGAACAAATGGGAACTGACTATTGAAGTACAAGAGGTATTTGTGTTTAGTACCTGAACCCACAAGAGACCAACCGATAGCAGGGTCATTCTCAAAGCGCAAATAACGCTCTAAGTTAGGATTCTCAGGGTCTTGGATCTTGTTTGTATGGTCAATATCAAGCAAGTTTGCATAGAATTTAAACACACGTTCAAAAATAGGAATTTCACGTGTAGCGTAGAATTGTCCACTCTCTGTAAACTCACCTAGAGTCCAACCATTCCCAAGTTGTTGGATATATTTTTCATAGATTGCTTTATTTGTATCATTTGCATCTACTGTAACAGAAGAGTCAATGCTACTAGCTTTTTCCTGCAACTCTTTCGTATCATAATATTCGATATAACCCATACGCTCAAAGACGGTATTTTCATAGTTATCACGTTTATCAGCTGTGGTTGCAATTTTATTGTAGTTAGTATCTTGTTTGAAGATCAACTTCCGTGGAACCATCGTATAGATGATTGTGTAAATCAAGGTCGTTACTAAGAAAATAGAAACCAACGACCGCAAGATACGCATAAAAACATATTTTTTCATATTATTTCCTTTAAAATCCCAAAAGAACCTTCTCCTTTAGGAGAGAAAGTTCTGATGAGCATTATTTATTTCACATGACTCGCTAACTCTTTTTGAGCTTTTTCGTTTGATTCAGCTTTTTCTTTGAGCCATTTTTCACGAGCTTCTTTGTACTCTTTGGTTGTTACAGTGTTAGCTTGCAATTTAAGGTACTTGAAGTATACATCTGAACCTTTATCACCAGATTGAGTGTAAGAGGCCGAGAATGGTACTACACGAGAAATAACTGGCGCTGCTCCTGAAGATGACATAGCTGGAAGGAAGAGTGAGCTATCTGTCAACCAAGCTTGAGCTGCTGCATATTTCTCATAACGTTTGTTAAGGTCACTTGTTTCATTACCAGCTTCTTCAAGCAACTTGTCGTAGTCTTTCAAACCAACTTGGGTAACTGCTGGATTTGATGGATTGTCATAACCCATGTAAGTCTTTGTTTGCTCGCTGTTACTTGTTTGCAAGATATCAAGGTAAGTTGATGGGTCTTGATAGTCTGGGTTCCATCCAACGGCACCTGAAAGATCCCAATCCTCAGCTGCTGCATTCGGAGCATAGTAAGTGATGTTAAATAATTCATCTTTTGTTACTTGTTGGATATCGATGACTACATTTTCTTCACCAAGAACTTTTTCAACAGATTGTTTGAAGGACTGAATACGCGCAATGTAGTTCTTAGCAGTTTGGTCAACTGGAATATCCAAGTGAATTGGGAATTTCACGCCATCTGCTTCCAAAGCCTTCTTAGCTTTAGCAAATTCTGCTTTCGCTTTATCAGCATTATAAAGACCATCTTGACCATCTGCAAAGTTTACATCTTTCCACTCATCACCATAAGAAACAACTTTCTCAGTAACCAAGTCACCAAATGTTTTCTCACCTGCAGAAACAAAGTCTGGTTTTACAAATAGGTTACGAACAGCAAGCGCTGCTCCATCTTCACCATTCAGCTGAGCAGAGTATGATGTACGGTCAAATGCAAAGTTCAAAGCTTGACGGAAGTCTTTGTTAAGAAGGGCTTTCTTAGTAGAAGTCTTTTCTTCATCAGTTGTTTTTGATGTATATTTATAGCTTTGACGGTCAATATTAACACCCAAACCAGCAATACCAGCTCCTTGTGGAGTATAGTAAATGTTGTCTTTGTATGTTTCTGCGATTTTAGAATAATTTGAACTTGTTGGGAAGAGACGGGCGTAGCTGTATGCACCACTTGTAAAGTTACGTTCGATTGATTCTTGGTCTGAACCATCATAGAATGCAAGCGTCACAGTGTCTAAGTGAACATTATCTTTATCCCAATATTGCTCATTCTTCACAAACTCAACAGAAGACTTAGCAGTTAATCCTTTAAGCAAGAAAGGACCATTGTAAAGCAATGATGTTGGATCTGTTGACTTACCAAAGTCTGAACCTTTTGATTTTTCAAACTCTGCATTCAAAGGCCAGAAGATTGAGTAAGACATTTTAGAATTCCAATATGGCTCTGGTTTGTTCAAAGTGTATTGAAGAGTGTAGTCATCAACAGCTTTTACACCAACAGTTGAAAAGTCAGTTGAGTTCCCAGCCACATAATCTGCCAAACCTTTTACAGAATCTTGAGCAAGATACAATGCTTCTGATTTCTTATCAGCTGCGTGTTTCAAACCTGTAACAAAGTCATTAGCAGTTACTTCTGCATATTCTTCACCATCAGCTGTGAGCCATTTTACACCTTTACGAATCTTATAAGTGTATGTCAAACCATCTTGAGACACTGACCAATCTTCTGCAACTGCAGGAGTGAGGTTACCATATTTATCATTTGTAAAGAGTCCATCGATACCATTTGAAGTGACAACTTTTGTACTTTGCTTACCAGAGATAAGGTAGTCCAAAGTTTCTGGATCAGCTGTATATACATATCCGTAGGCTTTTGGAGCCTCAGCATTAGATGATTTTGAAGAACCGCAAGCCGCGAGAACACCTGTTGCAAGTAGGGCTACGCCTGCTACTGCAAAAATCCGACTTTTTTTCATATTACTTAACTCCTCTTTTGAAATTAATAAGATAATGCTTATTATACCACAACCACTTCAAAAAGTAAACGAATTTTCAGAATATTTTGTCGCACACATTTTGAAAGTCGGAAAACTTACATTTTCAGAAAAGAAACTATTGACGAGATTTAATTTAAAAGGTATAATAATAAAAGTTAAGGCGGTATAGCCAAGTGGTAAGGCACGGCTCTGCAAAAGCTTGATCGTCGGTTCAAATCCGTCTACCGCCTTATTTATACTATTTTATAGGAATTTTTCCGAAAAGAAAGCCCGATTTTACGGGCTTTTTTATTCTTATTTTCGGATAAAAAAGGATAACTTTAAAAAACTTTTGGGGCGAGTTTGGGGCGAGGGTGTTTTTCAGAGCAAACAAAAAAACCGCAAGCATGAGCCTGCGGTAAAGAACTATTCTTTTTCTTTGTTTTTATTTTGATTATTCCCTGTAAACAAACCAATTAGCCCTAGTGCAGTAGTTCCAGTTAACACACTACCTGCAATTTGTTTACCTGTCGCTATTAAGTAAATTCCACCAATAATAACAACAAGAGCAATTAAAAAGCCAAATAGCTGTCCCAATTTATGAGAAGTAATATTCCCTGATAAGTATTTATCTTCCATAGCTCTACGATGTTGGCTCTCTGTAATACCATTATCAATAATCTTTTGAGCAGCATCCGGATATAGCTCTTGATACCCTTTAAGAATATCTGGATGAGGTAAATCACCTTGATAGATTTCCAACTTCTGCAGAACTACTTGACGCTGTTCATGTGGTAAGCGCTCGACTTCATCAACAATATTATTGACTTCAATCAAATCTTTATTCTCGGTATCCAAATTTCATTACCTCTTTCTGAATGCCCATAGTTGATTTCTTGTAATCACTTTTGACTTTCTTCCAGTATGGGACTGTATCAGCTTTTACTTTTGAAATGTTCTGATTAAAGCTAAAAACAGGCAATACAATTGCTGTCATACCAAGTAAAAAAGACTTAAAGTATTGAGGTTGTTTTGTATTTTTTAACATACCAAATTCCTCCTACTCGCTCCATAATATTTTTTTGAATTAACTTGATTATGACATCTTTCTTTAAAAAAGTCAATGTTCTTACTCTTTTTAATGAAAAAATCCCCACAAGAACGAGTCCTGTGGGGTAGATACACGTTTTAGAAAAATTTTCCTTTCATTTTATTTTTTTAATTATTTCGTAGTGATCAAGCCGTCTGGCTCGATTGTGAATTCTGCCTGTTCGGCCAATCGACCATCTTCAAGCATGAGATAGTAGCCACCATTATATGGCACGAAGCAGTCGGATTTCATATCGCCATTTTCAGCGTCCAGGTAATACCATTTCTCATAGTATTTAACCCATCCAGTCTGCATGGCACCGTCTGCATTGAAGTAGTACCATTTGCCATTGATCTTCTTCCATCCGCTATTGGTCATGTACCCGTCCTTGTCAAACCAGTACCACTTACCATCCGTATGATGTAGACATTGGTTCGCATACATATAGCCGTTGTCATTGAAATAGAACCAGTTACCGTCTACTGCTTCAAATTTTGAAGTAGGGTATGAGCCATCTTTACGACTCCACCACCAGCCAGTCCCGTCATGTTTCCAGCCAGATTGATCTTCTTGAGGTGGAACGATATATCCGACAATCGAATTGACTGAACGCTCATAATATCGACAAAGTCCACCTACTTCTAAGAAATCAGCGTTACCATCGATATTCTGCTCGATGGTTTTAATCGTTGAGCCGTCAGAGTCCTCGTAAACAAACCCAGTATGGCCATAGTTCACACCATCACCAGCTACAAAATTCTTAACGAAGAACCACCCAGCCTTTGGATATTGAGCGCCATAGACTACTTGTAAGCCTGCTACTTCTGCAGACCGTAGCAAGTCAATAGCGTTACCCCAAAGACGGATGCCGCCTCTATGATTCAGAAGACTCCAAACGGAGTCTTTTTTATAAAATGGAGAAGCTTTACTGGCCGAGGACTAGTAAAGCTTCTTTTGTTAATCAGTTTCTTCTTCCAGCTCAATTTCTGTAATTTGAACCTTCAACTTGGTCACACGGCCATTTTTGACTTTGTCATTAGTCAATGTAATGTGTTTGTTGGCACTTTCCAATTCATAGCTAAGTTTTTCAGTTGTTGGAATAGTCCCGACACCCGTCAAATAATAACCAGCGATTGTATCTACATCATCACTTTCAAGTTCAACATCGAAATAACTATTGAAGTCGTTCAAGTTCATCGTACCTTGAACAATGTAGGTATTCTCACCAATAGTGTGAACATAAACCTCAGCACGGTCAGTTTCGTCGTCAATCTCTCCGACAATCTCCTCAAGGAGATCTTCTAGTGTAACTAGACCAGCCATACCACCATACTCATCCAAAAGGATTGCCATCTGTCTTTGAGTATTTCTAAACTCTTTTAATAAATCATCCACAAAAATCGTTTCAGGTACAAAGAGTGGATCTTGCAAGATTCGCTTCCAGACGATATTGTCAAACCCGCTGACAAAGGCTTCTTTAAGGAGGCTCTTGGTGTGAACCAAACCAATGACATTGTCCTTGTCTCCATCATAAACAGGAATACGAGAAAAGTTCTGTTTCAAGATACTTTGGATAATGGTTTGAGTATCATCCTGAATATCTACCATAAAGGCATCTGTTCGAGGAACCATGACTTCACGTGCCATGAGCTCGTCGAGTGAGAAAATCCCCTGCAACATTTCAATTTCATCTGCATCCAAGGTTTCTTCACTCTTAGTTAGCATGTACTCAATCTCATCACGAGTCATTTTTTCATCTGCATCGTCAAATTTCATTGGAGTCAATCGACTCAATAGATTCGTCGAGGCAGATAGCAACCAAACAAAGGGACTAACAATCTTGCCAAGTCCAATAATAACCGGGACAGAGCGAATAGCTAAGGCGTCCTTGAGATTTAGAGCAATCCGTTTTGGGTAGAGTTCACCAAAGACAATAGAAATATAGGTCAAGAAAGCTAATGATAAGAAGCTAGCTACCGCATAGGCAGTTTCACTATTCCCCATCCAAGAGGCGATTAACTCTCCAAGTGAATCTGCTAGTTTAGCCCCTGACAAGATGGTGATCAAGGTGATACCAACTTGAATGGTTGATAAAAAGTGATTAGGGTTTTCAAGCACCTTTAGCAAACGGATATAGCGTTTATCTCCCTCTTCAGCTTTTTGCTCAACACGCGAACGACTAAGTGAAACCATGGCCATTTCTGTTGCAGAGAAAAAGGCATTTAAAAAGGTCAAAACAACTAATAAAACAAATTGCAGTAACAAATCCTGACTGCTCGGGTCTTCCATTTTCCTTCTCCTAAATAGTATAATTGAGTCTATTATACCACATTTTTTCTCTTCTACACATTATTTTACGATTTCAATAGTTAATCCCCTATCTGATGTGATAAGGGATTTTTAGTCTATTTTGCTTTGGTAACCGTAACTTGACCTGTTCGGTAGTCAAGCTGAATTCCAGTTTGGACATTCGGAATGACGACGTTAAACTCCAACTCCCCATCAGAGGACTTGGCTTCAATCTGAGAAGCTGACGGCACCAAATCTTGCTCAGTAGCATAGAGTAATGTTACGCGGTAACGAACTCGTTTGTTTTGATCTAGGGCTTTTCGAACCAAACTCTCATAGTAGTTTTGGCCTGTCGAATCTTCGGCACGCGCTTGGTTGGCCCAAGCTGTCTGTACGGCAATGTTTTTAGGATTGCTAGTAGAAGCATCGAAGCCATCTAAACCACCGATTAAGGCATAGCCCAACAAATGCCCTCTATCAACCGCATGGTTGTAGCTTCCCTTTAGATTCTTAACCTGATGCCAGCCTGCTGGCGTCCAAGATGTTGAACCATTCCCAGTCTCTTCACGATCCTTGTATTGTCTGGTCGCTTTTGACATAAGGGCATTTGCTACTGTAGGAAGCGTCTCCCCACCTACAGTTTTTGTCTTGTTATCGGCATAGGGTTTACTTGAAACCTTTGCGTCTAAATTAGTCTTATTACCATTGACGATAAAGGCTCCTGCTCCATTCCATTCAAGAGAACCCTTAATTTGTTTTTTGATAGAAACCGTCAGGACACTTTCAGCTAATTCTTGACTTGGAGCATCCGATGATTGAGACTTCTGCTTTACTTGCGTCTGAGGCACAGAGTTGGAAGCTTGCATCTCCTTGATATAATAACTTCCTGCTGACAAGAGCAGAAAAAGCAAGAGACCTACTAGAGTCTGTCTAGTTTTTTTATTCATATTTTCTCCTTATACTCTTCGAAAATCTCTTCAAACCACGTCAGCTTCAGCTTGCCGTGCTCAAGTAGAGCCTGCGGCTCTCTTCCTAGTTTACTCTTTGATTTTCATTGAGTATTACATTCAATTCCTAGAAAAAGGCTGGTGTCCCAGCCTATTTCCCTGTAAATTTTGTGATGAGTTCTTGCCATTTTGCTGGCGCCAAAATAGCCCAAGGGTCTTCCCCTTTTCCTAGTATGCCATAGCCAATCATCAAACCAATAGCAAGAGCTAAAGCACCTAGAAGGAGAACTACCATAACCAAAACAAAACGACGCAATACATATTTGGCTTCTTTATTCATCTTCATCAGCTTCCACACTTACCCGTTCAATCTTAGCTCCTAACTGAGCCAACTTTTCATGGAAACGGTAGTATCCTCTGTCCAAGTGAACAAGTTTTCCAACAACTGTCTCTCCTTCAGCCACTAAGCCTGTTAAAATTAAGGCCGCACTAGCACGTAAGTCAGTTGATAGAACTTCTGCACCTTGGAGGCACTGTCCGCCGATAATACGAGCTGTATCACGAATAATTTCTGAGTGCAAGCCCATTCGACGCATCTCTTCTAAATGTTGGAAGCGATTCTCAAACACAGTCTCCACCATGGTTGACTCACCTTGAGCTACCGTCATCAAGGCCGTAAACTGGGCCTGCATATCTGTTGGAAATCCCGGATGTGGTAATGTCTTAACATGAACAGCCTTTAGCTTGTCCCGCTGTGAACGTACACGAATCCCTTCATCCTCATCAATGACTTCAACTCCCATTTCGAGCAATTTAGCTATCAAGGGACGGTTGTGTTCCCAAATGGCATCTTGAATCAAGACATCTCCACCGGTCATAGCAGCTGCCACCATGAAGGTTCCAGCTTCGATACGGTCTTGCACAACATTGTGAGTCGCACCGTGCAATTTCTCAACACCCGTAATGGTAATAGTTTCTGTACCAGCACCTTTGACTTTGGCACCCATTTTATTTAGTAGAACAGCTAAGTCTACAATCTCGGGTTCACGCGCAGCATTTTCAATGACAGTAACACCATTAGCAAGAGTTGCCGCCATCATCAAGTTTTGAGTAGCCCCTACACTAGGGAAGTCCATATAGATATGGGCTCCATGCAAGCGTTCTGCCTTAGCTTCGATATAGCCTGCCGTCTGTGTAATCTCAGCCCCCATCGCTTCGAGTCCCTTTAGGTGAAGGTCGATAGGGCGACTACCAATGGTACAGCCACCTGGCATAGAAACCTTTGCGTGTCCTACACGAGCCAAGATTGGCCCCAATACTACAATAGAAGCACGCATCTTGCTGACATACTTGTAGGGAGCTTCTTCTGTGATATCCCCAGTTGCATCAACTTCGATAATATGAGCATCCTGATCGAAATCAACCTGAGCATGCAATCCACGAACTACTTGATTCATGGTAAAGACATCTGATAAGATTGGAACATTTTTTAAAACAGTTTTTCCTTCACTTGCTAAAATAGTTGCCGCTAGCAGAGGCAAAACTGCATTTTTTGCGCCCTCGATGGTGACACTTCCAACCAAGCGATTATCGCCACCTCGAACTACAATTTTTTCCATAAAATATTTTCCTTTACTTACAATTTTAGAATAGCGCTCTAATTGCTTCTTGCCAGAGTTGGTAGAGATTTAGGAAAAAGGAACTAATCAGATATCCTAAACCGATACTAAACAATACTACCAAGAGTCGAATCTTCCCCGCATTATCCTTGGTCACCTTCAAAATCTGATCCCATTTAACCAGGTCTTTCAAAAGTTGAAAGACTAGATAGACAAAGAACATATGACTACTAAGGGTAAAAAATAATTGAAACATCGGCCTATTATACCATCTTCTCTTTTTCTACGCTAGTTTATGGCTCCCCTACTTTTTAGGGATTATTTTTCAAATAATCAATCGCATCCTGAAGTGTTTTTACTGGAACAATCTTCATGTCTGTTTTAATCATTTCTGCAGCTTCTACAGCCGTATCATAATTACTTTTTGCATGTGGATTGGCTTTTTTAGCTTCTTCAGTTACTGGATTGTTAGGAGCAAAGAAGACTGTTGCTCCTTTTTTAGCTGCTGACACAACCTTTTTATCAATCCCACCAATATCACCCACATTGCCATCTCTGTCAATGCTTCCTGTACCAGCTACGATACGACCATTCCGAAGAGTTGGTTCTGCAATTTGTGTATAAATAGATAGACTAAACATGAGCCCAGCACTAGGTCCACCTATACCTGCCGTTGAAAAACGAATCGGGACATCACTAGTCACTTCCGTGCGGTCAATCAGGCCAATCCCGATACCATTTTTCCCGTTTTCCAGAGTAATAATTTTCCCTTCGGCAGACTTGATTTGCCCATCTTCTTCATAGGTGACCTTAACCTTATCTCCTAGAGCTTGAGAATTGACATAGTCAACTAAGTCCTTAGAACTTTCGAAAGTTTTATCATTAACAGCTGTTACTGTATCAGCAATATTGAGAATCCCTTTAAAGGTCGAATTATCAGTCACAGTTAAAACATAGACCCCAAGGTAGTTGAGTTCTATCTCTTTTCCAGCAGCCTTCAAGCCTTGGTATTTGGCCATGTTCTGCGAAGTTTCCATGTAGAATTGGTTGATGCGGACAAATTCTGCATCTGATGAACCACCTGTCATTTCCTTAGCACTATGAATATCCGTGAAAGGTGTTAGCCAAGCATAGATCAAATGAGCTAGTCGAGCACGTTGGACACCAACTGTTACAAACTGGTAAGAACCTTCCTCTTGATCAGGTTGATTATTTACCTGTAATACCTTACGAATATCCTCTGAAGTCCCTGGAACCTCAATGTAATAAGGCAGGGGCACTGTAAAAGCAACAAAGGTAATGATAAGTCCCACAATCAGGTATATGGGCCATCTAGTCTTTTTCTTCATCTTCTAATTCCTCCAAGACAGTATTTGGCACATATCCACTGATATCTTGACCAAATTTTAATAGTTCTCTGACAGCTGAAGAGCTAATGTGTATATGCTCTAAACGACTATGGAGATAGATCGTCTCTAGTTCACTTGCCAGCTGGTGATTGTAATAGTCAAAACTGGCTTCATACTGGAGGTCTGTAGCATTGCGTAATCCTCGCACCAAGACCTGAACTCCAAGTTTTCTAGCAACGTCAACTACCAATTCATCGTGAGAAGCCATCACTTCCACATTTTTGAGATGTCCCACTGCTTTTTCAACAGTCTTCTTTCGACTCTCTATCGGTAAAAATCCCATTTTGTGTGGATTATAAAAAATCCCGACATACAATTTATCAAAGAGCTTACTTGCACGCTCGATGAGATCCAAATGTCCATTAGTCATCGGATCAAAGGAACCTGTAAACAGCCCAATCTTATCTGACATAAACCGTCACCTTACTAATCCCATATATTTTTTCCTTCCAAATGCCCAAACAGGCGATTTCTTCTGGAAGTTCTACTGATTTATCGGTCTCACATACCACCATGACATCCTCTGAAAAAATATTTCTCTCCGCCATTTTTTCAATATCTGACACGATTTGTTCTTTTGCATAGGGAGGGTCCAAAAAAATAAGATCAAAGACACCGTCCACCTGCTCTAATGCACGACTGGACTCCATTTTCAACAATTGAAACTTGGAAGTTTCCTTGGTCATCCGAATATTTTCTGCGACTATGTTCTGGGCTCGGCGATCCTTCTCGACCAGAACGGCACTGGACATTCCTCTTGAGACCGCTTCGATGGATAAACCACCACTGCCAGCATAAAGATCTAGCACACGTCCTCCTTCAAAGTAGGGACCAATCATATTAAAAATAGCTCCTCTTACCTTATCTGAAGTTGGTCGAGTTGTTTTACCGTCCAGCGTCTTTAAAGGACGCCCTCCGTAGATTCCTGATACGATTTTCATACCGTATATTATACCAAATTCTTATCAAAAAAAGAAAATCGAACCTTACGGCTCGATTGATTAAAGAATATTTTCGTAAGTATCTCTCACTTCTTGAGGCCAAACACTGGTTTGAACTTCTCCGATATGCTTTTTACGAAGCAGGAACATAGCCATACGAGACTGACCGATCCCTCCACCGATTGTCAATGGGAAGAGTCCATTTAGGAGAGCCTTATGCCATTCTAAAGTTAGACGGTCTTCGTCTCCTGTGATAGCTACCTGACGGCGAAGAGTGTCTTCATCGACACGAATTCCCATTGAAGAAAGCTCAAAAGCTGCACCAAGATTCTCATTCCAAACTAGAATATCCCCATTCAGACCCTTATAGCCATTTTCAGATTCTGTTGTCCAGTCATCGTAGTCCGGTGCACGACCGTCATGAGGTTTTCCGTCTGATAGCTCTCCACCGATACCGATCAAGAAGACCGCTCCAAATTCCTTACAAATGGCATTCTCACGTTCTTTTGGAGTCAAATCCGGATAACGTTCGACCAATTCTTCTGTATGGATAAAGGTAATCTGTTTTGGTAAGATAGACTCAATATCGTAGCGTGCTTCGACTGCAAGTTCTGTCAAACGGATGGCCTTATAAATCTTTTCTACTGTTTCTTTAAGATAAGCAAGATTGCGTTGTCCGTTTGGAATAACTTTTTCCCAGTCCCACTGGTCCACATAGACTGAGTGAGTTGCATCTAGCGAATCTTCATCTGGTCGAAGAGCTTTCATGTGAACAAAGAGACCTTCTCCTTCACCAAAACCGAATCGAGCCAAGGTATGGCGTTTCCACTTAGCAAGGGAATGCACCACTTCATAGGTTTCATCTGGAATTTGCAAAACCTTAACAGAAACTGGATGTTCAATCCCTGAAAGGTTATCCTGCATACCATCCCCAACCTTACTCAAGATTGGCCCCTGCACTTCTACTACTTCTAACTTATCTTTCAAATACTGGGTAAAGGTATTTTTTACAAAGGAAATTTCTTCCTGTTGATGAATAAAACTTTTCTTCATACATCTCTCCTTTTAAATAATAAAATGATTATACCCTTTTGCCAGTAAAAATAAAAGTAAAAATTAAAAAAAGAGCTCATTTGAGCTCTAAAAGTATTAATCGTCACTTCCAAAGATACGCAAGAAGCTAAGGAATACGTTGATAAAATCCAAGTAAAGACTGAGCGCCAAAGAAACTGCCCAACCTGTTGCAACCTGACCACCTGACTCCTCATAAACATAGCGAATCTTTTGGTTGTCCCAAGCAATCAAGCCTGCAAAAACGAAAACCATGATAATGCTGATGATATAGTCAAAAAGGCTACTGTTTAAAAAGATATTGACAATCATAGCTAGTATGAGGCCCACTAAAGCTGCCAACAAGGCACGTCCCATACCGCTCAAATCCTTCTTAATCACAACTCCGATAAGAGCCATCACAAAGAAGAGAGCTGCACTAGAAACAAAGGCTGTTAAAACAGTACCTGGGGTGTAGAGCGAAACAACGAAACTCAGTGTAAAACCGTTTAAAACGGAATAAAGCAAGAAAATTGGCAAGGCTGCTGGACTATTCTTTAAAGCCATACTACTCGCTACATAGACCAGAGCAACTTCTACAAAGCCCGCAACTATTAGCCACACACGAGCATTCATCATAATTTGAACGAGCAAATCCTGGAAAGTTGTCAACATGAGTCCTGAGACAAGGGCTGATAAGCCAATTCCCAAACCTACAAAAGCATAGACTTTTGCATAAAATTGATTCAAGCCTGAACGTTCTTGAATAATTGTTTGATTCATATCTTTTTTCTCCTTATGAAATCTTTTTACTGATTATAACAAAAATAAAATGATTTAACTCAAATAAAACATGAGTATACCCGCTGCAATGGCAACATTGAGACTTTCCGCCTGGCCCTTCATGCTGATATGAACCAGTTGGTCCGCCTGCTCTGCTATGAATGGACTAATACCTTGACCTTCATTCCCCATGACCAAGGCGAAATCCTCTTGATAAGCAAGTTCACGATAATCTTTAGAGTTTTGGGACAAGGTAGTTGCTAGAATGGGCAAGTTATTCTTTTTAGCCTTTTCTACAAATGTTTCAACAGACATGCGATAAATGGGCAAATGGAAATGGCTGCCTTGCATGGAGCGAAGAGTTTTGAGGCTATAGATATCTGCTGACTTGCTTGAGACAATGACTCCAGAAAAACCTGCCGCATCTGCCGTCCGGATCATAGTCCCAACATTTCCAGGATCCTGCACATTTTCTAAGAAAAGATATTTCCCCCGACTCAAATCAGGCAACTGCTCCTCTTCCTTTTGAACAATGGCAACGATACCCTGAGGAGTTTGTGAATCTGCTAAATCGAGCAAGATTTCTTCAGTAACAAAGACAGTCTGGGAATAGTCCATTAATTTTTCGCCATACTCTGCAAGGGCAAATATTTTCTCAATCTTTGCACCAGCCTGAATAGCTTCTTCAAACAGATGCCAGCCCTCAATCAAGTAAGAGGTTTTCCGATATTTTTTTTGATGCAATTTCTTGGCATTTTTCACCACAGAATTGGCTTTAGAGGTTATAATAGTCATAGAAATATTATAACACAATCAAGGAGGTTTGGTATGCAAAAGGTTAAAATGATCGCCCAAGGTCGCGTCCAAGGAGTGGGCTTCCGTTGGGGAGTCTATAGTCTGGCTCTAGAACTAGGTGGCATCACGGGTCGTGTCTGGAATAACGATGACGGAACAGTTGAGATTTTGGCTCAAGCTGAGTCTTCTGCCATTATGGCTAAGTTTATCCAAGAGATCCGAAAAGGCCCTACACCTTTCTCTAAAGTAACCTACCTAGATGTGCAAATGAGTAACTTCCCATCCTATTCGGATTTCAAAGTCGCAAATTAGGTCCAGAGAACTATTGTATATTTTCCAAAAAAACAGTAGAATAGAAAGGTATAATTTTTAAAGAAGGAATAAAAACAGTGAAATCAATTAAACGAATCGCTCTCTCAGTCATGGGAGTGGCTATGCTATTAGTCTTGACAGGTTGTGTCCAGGTTGATAAAGCAACAGGTAAGCCAATTGGTCCCGTTTGGGATTTCTTGGGTGCTCCGATGGGAGAAGCTATCAAATACTTCGCTAATGACCAAGGCCTCGGTTTCGGTGTTGGAATCATCATTGTAACCATTATCGTCCGCTTGATTATCCTCCCACTTGGTATCTACCAATCATGGAAAGCAACGCTTCACTCTGAGAAGATGAATGCCCTCAAGCACGTCCTTGAACCACATCAGACTCGTCTGAAAGAAGCAACGACTCAAGAAGAAAAATTAGAAGCTCAACAAGCTCTCTTTGCTGCTCAAAAAGAGCACGGCATCAGCATGTTTGGCGGCGTGGGATGTTTCCCTATCCTCATTCAAATGCCTTTCTTCTCTGCTATCTACTTTGCTGCCCAACATACTGAAGGAGTTGCCCAAGCAAGCTACCTAGGAATTCCTCTAGGCTCACCTAGTATGATTTTGGTTGCCTTTGCTGGTATCCTTTACTATCTTCAATCACTCCTTTCTTTACATGGAGTTGAGGATGAAACTCAAAGAGAACAAATCAAGAAGATGCTCTATATGAGCCCTCTCATGATTGTCGTGTTCTCTGTCTTCTCACCAGCCAGTGTTACACTTTACTGGGTTGTCGGTGGTTTCATGATGATCCTTCAACAATTCATCATCAACTACATCGTTCGTCCAAAACTTCGTAAAAAAGTACGCGAAGAACTTGCTAAGAACCCACCAAAAGCAAGCAAAACTTCAAGCACTCGTAAAGATGTAACCCCTGAACCAGCAACAGCTATCACAACTTCTAACAAGAAGAAAAACAAAAAACGCAATTCTGGAAAACAACATTCTAGATAAAGCTACGTGTATTATCCAATAATTAAAAAACGAATGAATGACAAATAGTTTTCATGAACTAGGTATCATTCATTCGTTTTTATTATCTACTTTCACATCTTAATTTATTTAAATCCTATAACAACAAATTAGTAAGTAAATCACTTTGATTTAATACAATTGAGAGTCATTAAAACTTCTGCTCCCTCGTCTCTATTCCTCAGTTCGACTTGGCCTTTATGCAGTTTTGCAACTCTACATACAAAACTAAGTCCAATACCATAATGTTGCTCTTTAAACGATCTAGCTTTATCCATACGATAAAAGAGCTTCCCATAATTATTTAAAACTTCTTCTGGAAATTCAGAGCCATTATTCCATATACCTATTTTTAATTCTTTTCCCTCTTGCTCTACTCTAATTTTAATTTTAGGATTCTGTTTATCTGCGTACTCCAAAGTATTTGTTAATATATTTTGTATCGCTCTAACCAAAAGATTTAAATTAATGTGATAAACCTCATCATCTCGAATAGACTGTTCAAAATTTATTTTCATTTGATTTTGAATGATGAAATATGCCTCATGCTCCAGTATATTTACAAAATCTAAAGCATCACAATCCACCCATTCCGCCTCATCATCATAGTAAGTTTTAGAATAATGAATCAACTGATTAAAATAATCAAGTAAGCGTTGACTAGCACGAACGATATCTGCTAAACATTCTTTAGATTGCTCATCTTTAGTGGAAGTGTGCAAAAATTCTGCATTCCCTTTGATGATAGTTAGAGGTGTCTTCAAATCATGAGAAGCTGCTGAAACCTGAAACATCAAATCTTCTTTCTGTTGCTTCTCATCATCTAATAGCTGTCGAATACGATCTTGCATCACAATAATGCGATTACCAGTCTCACGAAATTCCTTAACTGTTAATCTTTCTGTACATTCGCTTTCAAGCCACATACTATTTTCATAAATCAAATTCATTTCATAACTTAGTTTTTTCAACAATTTACCAATGTGATAACTTATTAGAATAATCAATAAAACACAAATATATATCCATGATGACACATTGAAAAAAATTGATTGAACATCATTATTTTTAAGAGGTTTCCCATCCTCCATTATTTGTATGGATACAGAAGCTAAGGGAATAAGATAGGCCATTAATAAGCCAAGACTAAACTGCCAAATAATTCTCCAACAGGTTTCTCGAATTAATTGTCTAAAACTTTTGACTCTACCCATTGATATCCTCCACCGTACAAGGTTTTAATTGGATTTAATTGATAAGGTTTCAGCTTTTGACGAATTTGATAAATATACTCTGAAACCGAACGTAAAAGAGCTTCTGAACTTTGTGGATATAAATAATTATAGATTTCCTCTATAGAATATATTTTATTTGGGTGACTTGCTAGAAGGCTGACAATATCAAATTCCCTACTTGTCAATGGAACCTTATTATTCTTTATAAATAGTTCCTTACTATCAGTATATAGTACAAGCTTCCCACTTTTTATCTGATGAACAGTTCCTTTAGTCCGTTCTTCACGACGTAGGTGCATTTTCACACGCGCTAAAAGCTCTGGCATACTAAAGGGCTTCATAATATAATCATCAGCTCCTACATTGATTCCAGCCACCAAATCTTCATCCATATCCTTAGCAGTTATAAAACAGATAGGAACAGATATCTGCTCGCGAATCATCTGACAGACTTCTAAACCACTAACAGGCATCATAATATCTAATAAAATCAAGTCAAATCCTGTAAAATCACAAAGATCAATCTCTTCTATGTTATTTCGTATGACTACTTCATACTTTTCATATTCTAGTACCTTTTTTATTATACGAAGAATATCAAGATCATCATCTACCACTAATATTTTGTAAGCCATAACTCACCCCCTTGAATATATTATAACACTAACTGAGAAAAAGACAGGATAGCCCCTATCTTTAGCGTACATTTCTTTCTCTAAGTATCAGTGCAGCAACTACAAAAACAAGTAATAACCAAACTATTTGTATCCCTAAGCCTTGCCACACTGGATAATAAAGTGATAAAGGATGGATATAGTAACAGTTCATACTAGCTAGTAAGGGTAAATTTCTAAATAAAGAACTGAATTGTAATAACATTTGCCCTAGCCCCAATAAAAGTGATAAACTTATTCCCAAAATTAAGGTAAAAGACCGGAAAATAAATACAAAAATACCACTTAAAAGAGAGAAGGTTAAAATAGAAATACAAACTGGAAATAGGATTGTTAGAATATTTTTAATGTTGCTCAAAAGATTGATATTGTAATATCCTTGAGCAAATAGTATACATACTGATATTACAGCTAGCAATAATACAATTTCCACACATAACACAATAGCTAGTTTACATATTATAAATTTTAAACGATCTGGACATGTAAGAAAACTTGTACGAAGACTAGAACCTGTAAATTCTTGACCTATAAATAGTACAGCTAGACTGATAAAACCTGCCTGTCCTAAATAGAGACTTTGCAGTAGCTGTTCCAAAACAAAGTGTAGAGTCAACTGATCTGGTTTACTATTTAAAAAAATAACCATCGGCGGAACACAAAGTAATAGAGCACCTATAATCAACCAATGCCAAGGATTCATCATAAACTTGAGATACTCACTTTTAAATTGCTCTTTCAACTCATTCCCCTCCTCCAACATCTGACTGAAGTACGCGGTAAATTGCCAAAGCCAAGAATGATAAATTCCAACAAAGTAAAAGCAAAATATTTTGTAAACTATTCTGTTCTAACATTTGAGGAGATGTAGCAATCAATCCATAGCTCAATGAAACTGGAAGAAATTTTGCAATTGATATATGGTCGGCTAAGAATGTTCCTAAATTGTAGACTTGAGGAAGCAAAAACAATAGGGGAACAAGGGCTTTTTTAAATGTTAAAGCCAGAATATAGGCTAAAAGTCCCAACAATGTCCAAGATATACTGTCCAAAAACATATAGAACCAAACTGTCCCATTTAGTGAAAATATCAATAAACCATCTTGTCCTAAAACATAATGTGTCATGTTAATCGTCAGAAATATTGATAGGAAGGAAATGACAAAAGAAAATACCAGCCAAATTAATGTCTTTGAAACTAGGAGAGTAATTCGACTCGTATTAGAGAGGAGGCTTGTACGAATAGCAGAGTCTTTATACTCTTCAGCTCCGTAGATTGAGCCTAAGATAATCATAAAAAAAATGCCAATTAGAGTAACATCAAATCCTAAAAATTCAATAGGTGGAATAGCTTCTACTAACTCTGGATTTGTCTCTGGTGTAGCATGGATACCAACTGAAACAATTTGAGAAGCACCAATATTTGCTAAAAACGTTTGAAGTACTAGTATCAAGAATAGTACAACATGAGTAGCTCTCTTATAAAGTAATTTCAATATTTCAGAATGAAGAGAGTAAATAAGTGCCATGTCACTTTCCTCCCTCTGTTAAACTAAAGAAAACTTCCTCCAGTGAAGAAAGATTTCTCATCACTTCTTGTAAAGTCCCTTTTATAAGAACTTTGCCTTTATTTATGATGACCACATCATCTGTCACTGCTTCCACTTCCGATAATATATGAGATGATAGCAAGACGGTCTTTCCTTCTTGAGCCTGTTTTTTTATAAACTCTCTAAACCACCGAATTCCTCTTGGATCCAACCCATTTGTCGGTTCATCCAATATCAGATACTGAGGATTTCCTAATAGAGCTGTTGCAATTCCCAAGCGTTGTCCTTCTCCTAATGATAATTTTCCAATTTTAGATTTTTTCTTATAGCTAATATCCACCATATCCAAGACTTGCTCAATTCGCTGGCTGGATAGCCCATTACTAGCAGCAACAATTTTCAAATGTTGATAAACAGTCCGATCATCAGGAGCTCCTACACTGTCAAATGAAGCTCCTACAGTCTTTAGAGGAAATTTTAATTCCTTATAAGTTTGATCTCCAATTTTGGCAAGACCAGATGTTGCTTTGTCTAATCCTAATAAGATACGTAAGGTTGAACTTTTCCCAGCTCCATTTGGACCCAAGAAAGCAGTCACTCTACCTGCTTTTGCTTCAAAAGAAATATCTTTTAAAATTTGAGTTTGACCATATGACTTACATAGATTTTTAATGGTAATACTTTGTTCCATGATGTTCTCCTATTCAATTTGTTGGTTTATCATTTTAAACAAGTATATATTAATCAATAATTTTCGGATTTTTTTCAGAAATTTAGATCTTTATAAAATCTGTGTTGTTATATAAATCATAAAAATTTTGTTTAATTTAATCTTATTTGTATTTATTTGTGTAAACTTAAAAGCCCGATGTTCCCATCAGGCTTCTTCTTCATCCATGTACACGTTTCATGTAATCTTGATAGCTTTCTGTGTCCATCAATTCCTTAGCGTTCTTCACACGATCTGCTGTTGGAGGTTTAACTCCTTCAAGGGAATATGGAATCCCAAGTTCACGCCATTTGAACTCACCCATGGTGTGGTAAGGCAAGATTTCAAACTTATCAACATTTTTGAGAGTTTTTACGAACTTACCAAGTTCAATCAAATCTTCATCTCGGTCTGTCAATCCAGGCACGAGAACGTGACGGATCCATACAGGTTTACCGATTTCTGACAAGTATTGAGCACATGCCAAGATGTTTTTGTTGGTTTGACTGGTCACAATCTTGTGTTGCGCTTCGTTGATTTCCTTGATATCAAGGAGTACCAAGTCTGTAACGGCCATCAATTTGTTGAATTTTTCCAGATAGCGTGGTTTATTACGGAATGGAAGGGCACAAGTATCCAAGGTACAGTGGATACCTTTTTCTTTTGCCTTAGTAAAGAGAGCAATCAGAAAGTCAATCTGCAAGAGAGCCTCTCCGCCACTGACTGTAATACCTCCCTTGGTTCCCCAGAATCCACGGTAACGGAGAGCTTCCTCTAGAACATCGTCTACTGTCCGTTCACGAGATTTATTGGTTTCCATAGCCCATGTATCTGGATTATGGCAGTACTGACAACGCATCTGACATCCTTGAAGAAAGACAATAAAACGAATCCCGGGGCCATCTACCGACCCAAAACTCTCTGTTGAGTGTACCATTCCTGTCACTTGTCCATAATCAATTGTTTCTTCAGTCATATCGTTCCCTTTCTTGAAACCGTTTTATAGCTTTATTATATCATGCCTGAAAAGAAAAACCACAGATTTTGCCTATTTTTTAGAAAACAATCTGTTTTTTACTTTCAACTTTCATGATTTTCAAAATATTTATTAATCCTTGTCAAAGTCAAACCCATAGAGAGTTGCAAAATAGTCCTCAGGGCGCTCTGCTCTACGGATTAGTCGAGCACCACCATCCTCTGTGTATAGAATCTCTGCCGAACGAAGTTTCGCATTGTACTGGTATCCCATAGAGAAGCCATGGGCACCTGTATCATGAATGACTAACAAATCACCAATTTCTGTTTGAGGCAGCTCACGATTTACTGCAAACTTATCGTTGTTTTCACAAAGTGAACCAACAACATCAACCACTTCAGTCTGACCATCAGGATGCATCATATTTGTAATGTGATGGTAAGCACCATACATAGCTGGTCTCATAAGATTGACAGCCGATGCATCTACTCCTAGATAGGTACGGTAGGTTTTCTTTTTATGAGTCACTTTTGTAACGAGAATGCCATGGGGTGCCAACATAAAGCGACCTAGTTCTGTATAGATTTTAACCTGACCAAGACCTGCTGGTGTGAGGACTTCTTCATAAACCTGACGAACTCCCTCACCAATCAAAGCAATATCATTAGGCTCCTGGTCTGGGCGATAGTTGACCCCGATACCACCAGAAAGATTGATAAAGTCCAGCGAAATGCCCAGCTTTTCTTTGATTTCTACTGCCAATTCAAAAAGCTGACGTGCTAATTCTGGATAATAGAGGTGGGTCACTGTATTGGAAGCTAGGAAGGAATGAATCCCAAAGGTTTTAGCCCCCTTTTCCTTCAAGATGGCAAAGGCTTCAAAGAGCTGTTCCTTAGTCATCCCGAACTTAGCTTCACCAGGACTATCCATAATATCCGTTCCTAGTTCAAATACGCCACCAGGATTGTAACGGCAAGAGATAATCTCAGGAATTCCTGCCGCACGCTCTAAATGCTCAATATCTTCGAAGGCATCCAAGTTAATGGTAGCTCCCAATTCACTGGCATAAGCGTACTCTTGGTCTGGAGTGTTATTGGATGAGAACATCATGTCTGAGCCTGCAAACCCAAGCTTGTGACTCATTAAAAGTTCGACATAACTAGAACAGTCCACTCCACAGCCTTCTTCTTGTAAGATTTTCAAAATAGCCGGTGTCGGAGTCGCCTTGACAGCAAAGTATTCTTTAAAGCCCTTATTCCAAGAAAAGGCCTTGTTTACTGCGCGTGCTTTCTCGCGGATTCCCTTCTCATCATAAAGGTGAAAGGGAGTCGGGAACTCGGCAACAATTTTTTCCAAGGACTCACGGTTAATAAATGGTGTTTTCATAGGTCAGCTCTCCTTTACATCGACTGGCAAAGAAAGGCTGGGACAACCGTTCCAACCTTTGTATTTTAAGTTATTTCTTATTTTTCTGTATCGAAGATATTTCCAACTTCAACTTCAATTTGTTGGTTCTTCACATCAATATTTGTGACTCTCAAGAGTGACTTGTAGTCGAACTGTTGTTCACGATCTTCCTGTGCATTATCAGCAAAGACAGCTACACCAGCCAACTCTGAATCAAACTCAGACAAGAGGCTAATCATACCGTTAATGGTTCCTCCACCCTTCAAGAAGTCATCAACGATCAAGACACGACTTCCTGCTTTGAGGCTACGTTTTGAAAGGAACATCTTTTCGATACGGTCACTAGAACCTGAAACGTAGTTGACACTTACAGTTGAACCTTCAGTGATTTTCAAGTCGCGACGGACAATGACAAATGGTACGTTGAGGACATTTGCCACTGCGTTTGCAAGCGGAACCCCTTTGGTCGCTACCGTCATAACGGCATCAATCTTCTGATCCATAAAGCTCTTAGCAATAATGCGACCGATATTTTTCAAAATAGCTGGAGTGCTCAATAGGTCAGATAAATAAATGTAGCCACCCGGAAGAATACGGTCACTCTCTGAAAGTTTATCACGAAGCTCTTCGATAATCGTTTTAGACTCAAGGGTAGAGATCGATGGTGTAAAAATAACACCACCACCAGCACCTGTCACCGTTTGAATATGACCGATTTCAATTTCTTCGAAAGCACGTTTAATGATGACGATATCTTCTGAAATAGAAGACTTGGCAGATTCATACTTTTCTGCAAAGGTGTTGAGACTGGTTAATTTGTATGGATTGTTGATCAAGTAATTGGAAATCACAACCATCCGATCACTTCTTCTTAATTTCATTATGCATTTACCATTCTTTTTTATTTAGTCTTTTTCTCATTATATCACACTAGAGTTAAAAAAACGAACTTTATTACCTAAATAAAGCTCATTTTTTTAGTTTCTAGTCTAATTTTGGCTTATAAAAGGAACGATTGTCCATGGCAAAGACCTTATTGGTCATTTCTCCCTCATCAACTAAGGCGAGAGCCGTTGACATCATCATCATACTTGCGTCCAGATTGTCAATCATGTGAATGATTTCTGCCTCCATGATTCGTGGACGAACAGGGCTTCCGTACTCAAGGAGACCATGGTGACTGAGAATGACATGGCGAAGAAGGACAACCTCTTCTTTGGTATCATCGATTCCAAGCTCCATAACTGCTTTTGTGATTTCACTGTCAATCAAAGCAATATGTCCTAAAAGATTTCCTCTTACTGTGTACTCAGTTTGGTCAGGTCCTGTCAACTCGATGACTTTGGCTAGATCATGAAGCATGATTCCTGCATAGAGTAAACTTTTATTGAGTTGAGGATAAACATCTCCTATTGCATCTGCCAAACGTACCATGGTTGCTGTATGGTAGGCCAGGCCTGTTTCAAAGGCATGGTGGTTGGTTTTGGCGGCTGGGTAGGAATAAAACTGCTTGTCGTACTTGGCATAAAGACTTCTGACGATACGTTGCCAGATAGGATTTTCAATTTTGAAAATCATCTGTGACATATACTCACGAATCTCTTTGGCATCAACTGGAGATTTAACCTTAAAATCAGCTGGATCATTGGGTTCCCCAGGCTGAGGCAGACGAAGAGTAATTTGATTGACCTGAGGGGTGTTATTGTAAACCTCTCGGCGGCCTTGCATGTGAACAACCTTACCTGCAGTGAAGGCTGAAACATTATGTGGTTGGGCATCCCAGAGTTTTCCTTCGATTTCCCCACTATCATCTTGGAAGGTAAAGGCTAGGTAGTTTTTCCCAGCTCGGGTTTGTCTAAGATCAGCTGACTTGATTAGGTAAAAACCTTCAAAATGCTCATCTTTCTTCATGTGACTAATCTTCATATTCTTCCTCATCTTCTTGGAACTGGAGTAGATCAAGCGCAGGCTCACCTTCTGACAATTCAATATGTCGGAGCGTTCGCTCGATAGCTGTAGTACGACGATTTAATAAATCATCAATATTGCCAGAGGCATGTTGGAGATGCTTTTGTGCCTTGACCAGAATACCTCCAAACTTGCCAAATTCGGTTTTGACACTAGCAAGGGTTTTACTGATATGGTCAGCACTCTTTTGGATATTAAGAGTCTTGAAGCCAACTGAAAGGGAGTTGAGAAGGGCAGACAAAGTACTTGGTCCTGCAACGATAATCTGCTCCTCCCGTCTCAATTCATCAAAGAAAATTGGATTGCGAACAATTTCTGAATAGAGACCTTCTGTCGGAACAAACAAAACTCCAAAATTTGTTGTCCGTGGCGGTGCCAGATACTTGCTCTTGATATCTTTAGCAAAACGTTTAACACTTGCTAGGAGAGACTTACGACAGCGCTCAATCTCTTCCTTATCACCTGCTTCATAAGCTTCTTCCAGGCGGTAATAATCCGCCAGTGGAAACTTAGAGTCAATCGGTAGGTAGACATATTCTTGGTCGCCTTGTCCGGGCAACTTGATGGCGTACTCGACTCTCTCACTCGAATTTTCAACCGTTGCAAATTCTCGTTCATACTGGGCAGGTGTCATGATATCTTCAATAATCTGTCCCAGTTGCAATTCTCCCAGAATACCTCGAGTCTTAGCTCCGGAAAGAACTTTATTTAGCGCACCGACATCTCGCGCCACCGTCTGCATTTCTCCAAGGCCACGATTGACAGATTCCAATTGCTTGGAAACTGTCTCGAAGGAGGCTTGTAAACGTGTCTGCAAAGTCTTTTCTAGCTTTTCCTCGACCGTTTGGCGCATCTGTTCCAAGCGTTGCTCATTTGATTCCTGCAAGGCTTGGAGGCGTTGGTCAGTCTTATCTCTGGTTTGGAGGAGGTTTTCATTCATCTCCTGTCGAACCTGAGTCAGACCTTGGTGCAATTCGATTCGCACCTCCTGCAAACGGTCGCTGACAGCCACTTCTAAGTCCTTTTGATCTAGCTGACTAGCTTGTCTGGCTTGTTCAAATCGATAATCTAACTGGTCTGAGAGATTATCTGCCTGATCTTCTAAACTCTTGGTCAAATATTGCTCCTGCTTGTCCTGCCTTTGCCAAATGAGAAAGAGGCCGGCTAGATTAGCAACTAATAAAACAACAAGTAAACTTTCCATCCTACCTCCTATCTTTGCTATGCAAGACGACCACATAGCCATCTGGGCAAGTCACCGAAACTTCCCTATCTATATATTCGTTAGAAGCGTAAACTTTCTTAAAGAAAAAATTCTCCTCTGTCAGTTCATACTTGGCACCAAGAATGGTCAGCTGACTATCCCGAACTGGCATAAAGGCTAGATAATCGTAGTCCGACCGTGGTTCAAGTTGGCTGGTCCCTTCTGGACAGTAACGAATCAAATTTTGTCCATCCTCAATCTCTATTTGGTGCATGTAAGGCGCCAATTTAGGATTGCTAGGCAGAAAGACATTAGCCAGCATATGGTCAATGCGACCACCCAGAGCACCGAAAATAGTGATCCGAGCTTGAGGATTTTTTTCAAAAATAGTGAGAAGGGCTAATTCCAAATCGGTATCGTCTTTTTCTGGTTGGGCTTGAACAAACTGCTGGGCACGTTTTTGAATCAACTGACGTTCTTCTACAGTCACAGAATCAAAATCCCCAACGGCTAGATCAAGAGGAAGTTTTTCCTCCAGTACCCAAAGTGAGCCTCGATCCACACCGACGAAGCAATCAAAATCTGTTCGATAGTGACCACGGTCTCCACCAGCAAAAACTGCAACTCTAGTCCAGTTCTTTTCTGAGAGCTTGCACTCGTTCATTGACATCTCCCTTAAAGACATAGGATCCTGCTACAAAAACTGTAGCGCCAGCTTCTTTGGCTAGAGCAATGGTTTGATCATCAATCCCACCATCGACTTCGATTTCAAAGTTCAAGCCTTTTTCCTCTCGAAGGGCCACCAACTCACGAATCTTATCCATGGTTTCAGGCAGAAAAGCTTGCCCGCCAAATCCAGGGTTAACCGTCATCACCAAGACTTGGTCAACTAAGTGAAGAATGTGCTTGATAGCCTCAACGGGCGTTCCAGGATTAATGACAACTGAAGGCTTGACCCCTAATGAACGAATCTTTTGGAGAGCGCCATGGATATGAGGTGTTGCCTCAACATGGATGCTGATAATATCCGCTCCCGCACGCGCAAAGTCCTCTAGATGATGTTCAGGGTTAGATACCATCAAGTGGCAATCAAAGACCATCTTGCTATGAGGGCGAAGGCTTTCAACCACACCTGCACCAAAACTAATTTGGGGTACAAAGTGACCATCCATAATATCGATGTGGGCATATTCTGCCCCAGTTGCTTCTAGGCGTTTAATTTCACGTTCAAAGTTGGCATAATCCGCTGCCAGAATTGACGGAGCAATCTTGTATTGAGACATAGGTTTCTCCTTATTTTGGAATTTTTTTGCTGACTTTTTTATAGGTTTCTCTGCGATTTTCAATCTCACTGAGGAATTGCAGGTAGTTGTCAAAACGGAAGGTAGCAATGATCCCCTCTTCTACTGCTGGTTTGACCGCACACGACGGCTCATGAGTATGGGTACAAGTGCGGAACTTACAATCACGACTGACACTAGCAATCTCTGGAAAAGCCTGATTCAGGTCTTCTGCTGTTGTCACTTCATAATCCAGCGATGAAAAACCTGGTGTGTCTGCGATTTTTCCACCATTGAGATTGTAAAAACTAACCGCTCGAGTGGTGTGACGACCACGACCCAGACTATCAGAGATTTCTCCCGTCTCTAGATTGAGGTCAGGTGCGATTTTATTAAGAAGGGTTGACTTACCAACACCTGTCTGCCCCATAAAGACTGTCACCTTGTTTGTCAATAGCGGCAAGAGCTCTTCCTTACCAGTCACAAAGTCGTAACCAATAGCACCATAGGTCTGCTCGTAAAAATCCAGTTCTCCCCCATCTTCCAGTAAGTCCATTTTGGAAATATAGACGATAGGATGAATGCCCTTGTGTTCTAAAAGGACCAAGAAGCGATCCAACAAGTTGCTATTAAAGTCAGGTTCTTTAACAGACATAATGACAACGGCCTGGTCAATATTGACAATGGGTGGGCGAACCAGACTATTTTTTCGTTCATGAATCTTGAGAATATAACCTTCGGAATTTTCCTCCGCAGAAAAATCTACCCAATCCCCAACATAGGGTGTGTGGCCTTTTTTACGAAAATTCCCACGCGCGCGTGTTTGATAAACATGGCCATCACTCTCCACATAGTAGAAACCCGCCAAAGCTTTAATGATTTGTCCCTGCATCTTAGAGTCCTTGTCCTTTAAGTGCATCTGCTAAACTAGCAAATTCCGCCAAGCCCAGAGCTTCTCCACGTACAGATGGTGACAAGTCTGCTTGGTCCAAAGCCTTGGTCAATTTATCCTTGATTTCTTCAGTCTTCCCAAAGTAACCCGTCAAGTTATTCCACAAGGTCTTACGACGATGGGTGAAACTAGCCTTGGAAACTTTAAAGAAGAAGTTCTCATCTTTTACTGCTACAGCTGGTTCTGGACGGCGTACCATTTTCAAGATAGCCGAGTCCACGTTTGGCGCTGGCACAAAGACCGTACGAGGTACGATAAAGGCAACCTTGGCCGTCATATAATACTGAACTGCAATTGACAAGCTACCGTAAGCCTTGGTATTTGGCTGAGCAGAGATCCGATCTGCCACTTCTTTTTGCATCATGACGACAAACTCACTAAAAGGAATGCCACTTTCAATCAAGTGCATGAGAATAGGAGTTGTGATATAGTAAGGCAAGTTGGCTACTACCTTAATAGGCAGGTCAGGGTTTTTAAAATTCTGGATATGTTGCGCTAGGTCAACTTTTAGAATGTCCTCATTGACTACGGTCACATTGTCAAAATCACGCAGGGTATCCGCTAGGATTGGCACCAAACGGTGATCAATCTCAAAGGCCATGACTTCAGCTGCACGTTCAGCTAGAAATTCCGTCAAGGCACCAATCCCTGGCCCGATTTCGATAACATTGACTTGATCATCAATCTCAGCCGTATCCACGATTTTTTGAAGGATATTGGTATCGGTCAAGAAATTTTGCCCGAAGGATTTTTTAAAGGTAAAACCGTGACGCTCCAGTACTGCCTTGGTCACGCTATAATCTGCAATTCTCATTTATTCTCTTTTCTAATTATTAGCTAAAAATAATATATAGAAACAACATAATTCCTGCCAACAAAATCCAAAATACAAATAGAACACGATGTTTGTTCCCTTTTGTATCGGCTCCAGTCATATCAAGCTGTTTTTTATCTTCTTGGGGGTTCATTTTCTTCAATTCATCCTGATATGCAACCGAATCTAGAATATTGTCTTCTGGTAATAATTCTGAAGCGTAATAATCAGGAAAGCCCATAGCAAGGCCTATTAAGTTCTCATCCGTTAGAGAAAAATCTAAATCTTTGGGTTGATTTTCCCGAATAGCTCGGATATTTTTTAACAGTTTATCAGCGACTACAGAGACTTGGTCCATAAAAACTACATCCAAAAGATCAAATCCTAACACATCACCATCTTTTACGTTTGCAAGAATATAACGAACAAAGGCATCATATAGTTTCAAGGCTTGTGGGACATTTTCTTCTAAAAAAGACCGATTTTGGAGGGCGTTTTGCTGAAATTTTTTAATAGAAAGCAAGATATCTACATTCTGCTCTTGGTAAAACTTTTCTGCTTGCTCTTCATCTTCTTCGAGTTTTTCTGCTGTTTCCCAGAGAGCAATAGGAGCTTTTAAATCTTCTTCATCCCAAAACAATTGCCAAAAATAAGGTATTGTGTAAATTCCCTCTGTTAGAATACGGGCTTCATCTCCGTTTTTTAAGTAAATATAACTTCTATTTGCCATATCGTTTCCTTTCACAATCTTTGAAAAAGGTTACTGATTCAAGTAAGTGTGGATAAAACTGTACAGTTCCCCAATGTACAAAAACTTTCTAATCTTGAGCTCTTCCTTCTTGTTACTCACTAAGTTTTTGCATGTCTCTAAAAGCTGTTAGGCTAACATAGGCACCCGCTTCATAGTATTCCGTTGGGTTTATAGCATAGTCAAAGCCTTCAATCATGCCTCCAGCTTCTTCAATCATCCCATTCCATTTTTCATCAAAAACCATTCTCAGACGTTTCCAATCAGTAAATACTGGAATTGAATTTCGGCCATCTTTTCCTTCTCTAATGGGAATGTTAAAGTTAGCGTCTTTTTCCAAAACAAAGGAATTTCCTTCTGAATTATCCTCTGGGAATCCTGATGTTGCATCTAATGGAAGCAAGAATTTTGCTTTAGGCATAGCCATAGAGAAGAACTTGTAGTAAAGCCCATAAACTAGTTCTTGCTCTTCTGTAGTCGGTTGGTCCATCTGCCCCATCAAGAGCATCCATCTTACCAGGTCAGGATTCATGACAGGAACTTGTATTTCTGGCAAATTAGAAAAATCTGGTTTTTGAACCAAGGCTGAGGCACTGATGCTGACTTCCTTGGAATTAAAGATTGCTCCCATGGCACCGTTTAAGTAAAAGGCTGTCCCAAGGAAATTCTCAATTCCTTTTTTATCTTCCGTATTTTCAATCAGTTTTACGACTGAGGTTGGTCGGCTGTCAATGGTTTCCTTGAATTGGCGATACCAAGATGGTGTCAAAAGCATAATCATGGGATCAGTACACAGATAACCTTCCTCACCTCTATCATAAGTCGTTGAAAAGAGGTAAGGTTCGCCTGTTTTTTCTGAATAAACTACATAAACTGAATCTGCTGCTAACAACTTGTCCTTGACGATTTCCGCTAGACGTTCCAACTTGCGAGTGTTGGCTTGATAGCTTTCTTCACTTTCAGTTTCCTGATTTTGACGGCATTTCCATAAAAAGAGACGTAAAATCTCTACGCTGTCATCAAGGCTAGCTGCCAAATAGTCTTCATTAGTCAATTGCCCCTCTTGGATGGCTACAAAAGCACGATAAAGAGCATCTGAATAGCTAGATAATTTTTGCTCTTCCTCAACACCTGAACTAAAGAGTACACTTCCTTTTTTCAATTTATCCAAAGAAGGATTCCTATCAACCACTAGATGGGCAAGAACTTCATCAGTTAGACTATCTGCATCTTTGTTTTGACTGCTAAGTTTTTTAACCTCTACAGTACCAAGACTTTCCATTCCTTGGTCGGGATTGCAAAACTGCAACTGATCTCCAACCTTGATACTACCTTCTAGACTCCCAACAATCAATAATTGATTCGTTTCCTTCATCGGGAACAAATCTAGAACACCCACGCAAGCATTGCCTTTCGCCTCTTCTGCTTCAGTCTTTTTCAAATAGTCAAAGATTCCCATAACTTTTCCTCATCATCTCCACTTAGCACAATTTCTATGGAGTCACTTTTCTAATGCTTGCTACCAAGCCTGATTAAACCGTTTATGATTACTTCTATTGTATCACATTCCCTCCACATTTTGGGGGAGTTTCTCAATTCTCATACGATTTCATAACATCTTCAACTTCATCTAAACTGATCCCAAATAACTCTAAACGTTTAAGGAGTTGTTTCCCATTGGAATAACCGATACGAAGACTTTCTCCTAGATATTCTCTGCGTTTTCGGCTATCTGCTCCGGCTAGAAAACCAAGGCGAATCAAGTCACTACGGCTAATATCAAAGTCACTTTCTACTTTAAACTGCTCAGTTACTTGTTCTAGTGCTGTCTTCAAGTCTTCGTAGCTAGCATGCTCAATTCCTAGAGAACGTCCCTTGGTCTTAGATTTTGGCACTGCCTCATCACGTTTGAGAAAGGCGTGCTGAACTGTCGGAATGGCCGTCATAATCATCCGACGAATGCGTTCCCCGTTAAAATCGGGATCTGTAAAGACAATGACTCCATGACGCTCATGTAAACGTTGGATTCGTTCAAGATCCTGCTCATTGATAGCCGATCCACGAGTCTCATAGGTCTCCACATCAAAATAACGTTTAAGATTGGCCGTGTCATCGCGTCCTTCAACTACGATGACTTGGGAAATTTTCTCTTTCATGATTTACTTTCCAATCCAAAGATGCCTTCTGCATTGGTACTTGTCGCAGCTGCCAAATCTTCTGTTGTCATATCACGCAAGTCCGCAATAAAGTCTACTACATAGCGCGTGTAAGCTGTCTTATTTTCACGCCCACGCTTGGGTACAGGGGCTAGATAAGGTGCATCTGTCTCTACCAAAATTTTATCCAAAGGTAACTCTTTGGCAGCTTCCTGAATATCTGTCGCCTTCTTGAAAGTCACCACCCCAGAAAAGGAAATAGCCATACCAAGCTCCACGAACTTCTCCGCCCAATCCAAAGAACCAGAGAAGGAATGCATGATGCCGCCACAGGGACCGACTCCTTCACTTTTGATAATCTCATAGGTGTCTTCTAGCGCATCACGGGTGTGAACTACAAAAGGTAAGTCCAGTTCCTTAGATAGCTGAATCTGACGACGGAAAACTTGTTCCTGCACTTCCTTAGATGCCGTCATCCAGTGGTAGTCCAAACCAATCTCCCCCAAGGCAACAACTTTTGGATGTTTTAGTTTTTCTAGCAAGTAAGACTCCACTTCCTCTGTGTATGTCCCTGCTTCCGTTGGATGCCAGCCAATCGTCGCATAGAGTTGATCATACTTGTCCACTAGTTCAAGAGCACGCTCAATAGTCGGTTTGTCAAAACCAACAATATTCATCCGAGTTACACCCATTTCAGCCGCTAAAGTAAGTTCTTCTTCTTCACGCCCCAAAAATTCTTCCACATTCAAGTGGGTATGAGTATCAAAAATCATTTATATTTCCTTCTCTTTCCTCAATGTTCCTTAACTGCCCAAAAAAGCCATGTAACATAGCTTAATTATAACATAACTGCATAACTTCCTCATGTTTCTTTTATTTATATATCTTAAATAGACAATTATACATTCCCCAAACACAACAGTCAGCGATAAAAAATAGCAGCTATACAAAATCGTATAACTACTATGTATTTTGTTTATTTCTTCCAAAATTAATGAAAAACATTATCATCATTAAATACTAACTCTGAATAAAAAATATTGGATGTTTGTTTAATATTTTCCAAATGGTTTGCTCTTTGTGACTGAGTAAATTTTACTTGTATGCCTTGTTTACTATTATAATTTATAAAGTCGATATGTTTGTCTCCAGCCATCTTTTCAAGTGTACTTAACTCAGCCATAATAATTCTGATTTTTCTTATATCTTCCTGTGTATCAACAAATACAAATGAAACTGCTGGAATCATTCCTAGCATGTTGGCTGTGTCTTTTAGTTTTTCTATATTACTCCGATCAAAATCAAACGATTTACTTTCTGTTGCTGGAAAATTTCTGCCCTTCACAGAAATAGCTAGCCTTTTGGATTCTCCAGTCCTTCTGACAGCTATTACATCTGCACCAACGTGATCAATGAGAGCAACTGACCAATTATTTAATCCTAAAATATACATTACCAAAGATTCTGAAAAATCACCGAATTGTTTTGGGAAACGAAGATCGCGATAATTAGTCATATTATTATCTATCCTTAAAAAAACGTTCTAAAACATATAAGCCATTTTGCGATGGTTGTCCTCCATCCATTTCTTCTTTATCAACTCGAATACCATTATAAAAATGTTCAACGAATCTTTCAAAATCTACTGGACTTAATGTCTTTTCCTTTAGTTTACCTTTATCTGAAACTTGCAAACGATAATCAAAAAAGAGTAACTTTACAATAGCTTTTAGCCCATTTCTCCATTGATCTTTGGGAAAAATTTCCTTTACTATTGAGTCAATGGATAATCCGTCATGTACGTATCGATATAAAATAGATCCAATAAAATTAGTCGCATTCGCTCCTAGTTGCTTCCTTATTTTCGGTAGTTGACTACTATAATTTTTTTGGCCATTTAACCTCCAATATTCATATTGCAAGGTCAATATAAAATATAATACCTCATCACTTTCATTTTTATGATTTGCAAAGTGCAATGAGACTTGATAATTATTTTCAAATGTTGTCTTCCCTTTATACAGTATATCAACCATGAACACTTGTGATCCGCCTTTTTCCTGTGAAACAAACTTTTCAATTTCTTTAAACGGAATTAGTAAATCTACACTAGACCTATCTAATGCTCCCAAAATATAAACAAGATAATCATCAAAAACTGCGACATAACATATATGAGTGGATGATGAGAATGGCCAAGAGCCTTCTAGTTCAGATACTCTTTTATCTAAATCTCCTTCTAAAACAATTGAATACTTATATTCTGATGCAAAAGCCAATCCTTGCGAATAAATATAATTTAAAATCTTATCATTTCCCACACTCGTCCTTTGAGGAGTATAAATAATATTATTCATTGAGTCAATCGCATCCCCAAAAGTAGCAGTTAAACGAGGTACACTCTGCTTTATCTTTTGTGTTTTACTTTGTTCCAAACAGTCTGAAATAGTCAATCCTGTATCGTAGGTACCAGTTGGATAGGATTCAACAAAAAATTTAATTTCATCTTTAGTAACCGAAATTTTACCACGATTTTTACCGCCTTTTTCACAATATCCTTGCGTAATAGCAGATATTTTCCATGCATAGTTTTTATTACTATAAAAATCCTCTGCAATAAACGATCCACTTTCACCATTCACAAGATAGCGATACAATACTTCTACGCGTTCTTCTTTACTGGTTTGTAAAAAATCATTCAATAAGCCAAAACTCATGTTATTTTCCTACCATTCTACTTTTTAACTTTCCACATTGTAATACCATTTTTACCATTATATTCTGCTTTATAGCCAGCAGATTTTATTAATGTTATAGTTCTTTTACATATTGTTTCTACATCTTTTCCAGTATTAAAATAAAGCCAAGTAGGTAATTTATCATATAAAGGCGTATCTCTGAAATATCTAGATTGATAAAAACTATAAAAACTAGCATTAAATACATTTCTAGAGAAAAATTTAGTTCTTCCATCATAGTTATAACTCATTAACTTTTCGGTTCTTTTAAATTCCTCTATAGCATACTTTTTAAAAGCTCTATATAATTGTTCTTTTTGACTGGTGCTCATAACCTTAGTTTTATGGTAAACACTATACGCTTTTGCAGTTGCAGCAGAATACACTAACATTAGACCATACTCCTTTTGTATTGTTTTTTATCTATTTTAACACAAAATAGTACGACGCGCTATACTATATTGATGTTTTAGACAGTTAATTGTACTTAAAAAATCATATAAAGGATAGTAGAATAGTACAAAAGAGGAAATTACGGATGGAAGCTAATCAATTACAAAAATACATAGCAGAGCGTATAAGAGAATGTAGAAAAGAACAAAATCTCAGCCAAGAACAATTATCCAATCAAGCCGGACTAGGTATTAAAGCAATACAGAACATCGAGAATATGAAATATGATTTTAAAATACACACACTTGAAAAAGTGCTTACTGCTTTAGGTATGACCGTAGAAGACTTCTTTAATTTCCCACTTTCAAATAATTCCGTCCCTATCACTACATTGATCGATAACATCTCAGATTTATCACACACAAAAAAATTAAAAATCATTTCTTTGTTCAATGAAATTGTCAAAAACATAGATTAAAAGAGGAACTCTCAATGAATTCCTCTTTTTGTATGCTACTTTAACTTTCTTTTGGTTAGTTTTATGGTTAATTTGTGCCTCAATAATATCACGAGTCCTTAAACTGCACTCCAAACACTCTAAGTATGAGTATCAAAAATCATTTATATTTCCTCGTTTTTTCTACCTTCTATTATACCAAAAAAACTAGTCTCATCCTTATAGGAAAAAATATTTTGAAATCATTCATTTTTTCTTGACGGCTTTTTTTCATAGCAGTATAATAACTCTTGTTGAAATTTTTCAGAAAAGGAAAGAAAATGTTTACAAAACTAAAATATACCTTTATTGGTCGTCCCCTTAAGTCCTTAACTGAAGGCGAGGGAGGACTACTTGGAAAAACACAGGCACTCGCAATGCTATCAAGCGATGCTCTATCATCTATTGCGTACGGACCTGAACAGGTCGTTCTCGTCTTGGCCAGCCTTTCTCCGCTTGCTATCTGGTGGAGTCTTCCTATCGGCATTTTTGTCCTCTTACTATTAGCTAGCCTGACCATTTCTTATAGACAAATCATCCATGCCTACCCTCAAGGTGGAGGTGCCTATATGGTTACTCGAGAAAACCTCTCCCCTGAGTTAGGTTTGATTGCTGGGGGAAGTCTGCTTGTTGACTATATGCTAACAGTAGCCGTATCAGTGGCAGCAGGAGCTGATGCTATCACTGCTGCACTTCCTGCCCTCCATCCTTACAACCTCCACATCTCTATTTTTCTAGTATGTTTGCTCATGCTTTTAAATCTACGAGGCTTGAGGGAATCTGCTAGTTCTCTGATGATCCCCGTCTATCTCTTTATCTTTAGTACGGTCTTCCTCTTATTGTTTGGTATCTTCCAACTGTTGACAGGTTCTCTCAGTTATCATGCAACTTCTGCAATTGGTCAAACTGTCCCAAGTCTCTCAATTGTCCTAATTTTAAGAGCCTTTACCAGCGGTTCGGCCTCACTAACTGGAGTTGAAGCTATCTCAAATGCCGTTCCATTTTTCAAGAGCCCTAAAGAAAAAAACGCAGCTCAAACATTGACCATCATGTCTCTGATTCTTGGATTTCTATTTGCAGGGATTACCTTCTTAAACTACTGGATGGGGATTACACCTCAACACGGAGAAACAATCCTCTCACAAATGGCTAAAGGGATTTTAGGGGATTCAGCTCTCGGTCAGATTGTTTATTATCTCTTCCAATTCTCAACAGCCCTAATCCTAGCCGTTGCTGCAAATACTGGTTTTTCTGCCTTTCCAATGTTGGCTTACAATATGGCTAAGAACAAGTACATGCCCCATCTCTTTATGGAAAAGGGAGACCGCCTGGGTTACTCAAACGGTATTTTAACCTTAGCCTTTGGTGCTATAATACTTCTACTTATTTTCAACGGAAATACAGAACGCTTGATCCCTCTTTATACTATCGGAGTTTTCGTCCCTTTTGCACTTTCTCAAACAGGGATGATTCGCCACTGGAAAAAAGAAAAAGGCTCTCATTTCTTAAAATCTGCCTTTGCTAATATCCTCGGCGCTATCATTTGTTATGCTATCGTCCTTATTCTACTACTCTTCAGGCTTGGGGATATCTGGCCCTTCTTCCCAATTATCCTAGTCTTAACCTTCCTCTTTTTAGCCATCCACAGTCATTACCAAAAGGTGGCTAAACAACTTCGACTTTATGAAGGAATTCAAAAGAAATCCTACGATGGCAATGTCGTCCTTGTCTTAGTGGGAAATGTGACTCGAGTCAGCGTCGGAGCGATTAATTACGCTCAAAGCATAGGAGATGAGGTTTTGGCCATGCACATTTCCACCAAGGAAACGGAGGAAAAAGACCAAGAAATCCTCCAAGAATTTGCCGACTACTTCCCAAATATTACTCTAAAAAACATTAATACTAGCTATCGCGATATCATTACTCCTACAGTCCGCTATGTTCGAAAGATTTCTCAAGAAGCAAAGAACAAGAACTACACGGTTACAGTTCTTGTACCCCAGTTTATCCCTAACAAACCTTGGCAAAATATCCTACACAATCAAATGAGCCTCAAATTAAAATATGCTCTCAGATGGCACGAAGATGTCGTCGTTGCTAGCTACTCTTATCATTTGAAAGAATAAAGAAAAGGCATTACCAGAACCAACAAGCTACTGGTAATGCCTTTTTCTGAATCTAGTCCCTAAAATTAGACTTGAAATTTTATTGATAACCTTCTTCTATCGAACGTGGTTCGCCAAATCTTCTTGGGCTTTTTTATTAGACTCAGCTTTTTCTTTTTGCCATTTTTCATAAAGTTCTTGATACTGTTTCGCAGTCACAGGTTCCTTTTGCAATTCAACATATTTGTAGTTGTCCGCATCTCCCTTGTGTCCAACAAATGAGAAGGCCCCTGTAAATGGAACAGTCTTACGGAAGATTGGATTAGCTCCTCCACTTTGAACTGGTAGGAAGAGAGCACTATCTGTCAACCAAGCTTGAACTTCGGCAAATTTTTCATAACGTGTTTGCGTATTTTCATTCTCATTATCTGCCGCATCCAACAACTCCTTGTAGGTAGTTAAACCGAGTTTTTCTTTGACTTCATTGTCTTTTCCTGGAGTCAAGCCAAGATTTTTCAACTGAGAACCAGAGTCTGGATCCAAGAGATCAAGATAGGTTTTCGGATCTGAGAAATCTCCACTCCATCCTGAGATATCGATGTCATAATCCTTTTGATCGGCGGTATCCGCAAAGAAGGTAGCATTGTCTTTCTCATCTGGTGACAATTGAATGATATCAATAACCACATTATCTGATCCAAGCGTTGCTTCAACTGTCTGTTTGAAGGAGCTTGCCTGCTGAACGTCCAACTTAGCAGTTTGGTCTACCAACATATCCAAGTGGATAGGGAAGGTCACGCCTTCTGCTTGCAAACTTTCTTTAGCCTTGGCAAATTCAGCCTTGGCTTTTTCAGGATCCAAGAAAGCTGCTTGGGCATCGTTTAGATTGATGTTAGACCACTCTGTACCATAGTTGACCATCTTTTCATTGACAGCATCTCCAAAGTTTTTGCCACCGATTTGAACAAAGTTACTTGGTGTGACTGTATTTCGAAGGATTCGATCAGCCCCATCTTCTCCATTTGTCTGGGCAGCATAGGCATGACGGTCAAAGGCAAAGTTAATAGCCTGACGGAAATCTTTATTTTGCATTGCTAGACGTGAGTCCGTCTTTTCTTTATCCGTCTGTTTCATGGTTTGCTTGTAGCTTTGACGATTAACATTGAAGAGATAATAGAAGGTTATAGCATTTTGAGGAGTATAAGTAATCTTGTCCTCATTCCCTTTTTTCAACTGGTCAAAGACTGAGCTTGTTGGGAAGATACGCCCGTCTGTATAGTTGCCTTCTAAGAATCCTCTAGCCAAACTGTCTTGGTCTGAACCGTCATAGAAGGAAAGTTTTACTTTCTCAATCTTCACATTGTCCTTGTCCCAGTAATTCGGATTCTTTTCAAACTCAATTAAAGATTTTGAAGTGAATGATTTGAACAAGTAAGGCCCATTTGACAGGATACTAGATGGAGTTACACTTCCAAATTCATCTCCCTTGGATTTCAAAAAGGCTTCATTGACAGGGCTTAAAATTCCCCCAGTTGTCTTCGAATTCCAGTAGGACTCTGGCTTGTTTAAGGTATATTGGAGAGTATAGTCATCGACTGCCTTGATACCAACAGTCTCAAAGTCGGATGATTGACCCTCAACATAGTCCGCCAAACCTTTGATAGAGTCTTGCACCAAGTACAAGTTTTCTGCCTTTTTATCCGCCGCATACTTGAGGCCTATCACAAAGTCATGAGCTGTTACTTCAGCATATTCTTCTCCTTCAGAGGTATACCACTTAACACCTTGACGGATTTTATAGGTATAGGTCAAGCCATCTTTTGATACTGTCCATGATTCAGCCATAGAAGGAACCAAATTGCCATACTTATCATTTTCCAACAAACCATCAATCAAGTTTGTCGTAATGCTAGAAGTCGAGCCACGTGTCGAAGTAATGTAGTCTAGTGTATCTGGATTGCTAGCAAATACATAAGAGTAGGTTTTATCAGATGCATTTGACTGTGTCGAGTTACAAGCTACCATCAAGAAGCTTGCACTCAAAAGCCCAGCTCCTAGTAGAAGGATTTTTGATTTTTTCATAAATATTCTCCATTTTTGTAGTATATGAAATATTATACACTATTTCAGAAAAAATAGAAAGCAAATGCAGGCCATCATTTAGGGCAAAACAAAAGCCAGTAGACTCGAGTTCCTACTGACTTCATTGTTGAATTTGTTTGGATTATGCAGCCAAAACTTTGCGTCCTTTACGACGACGAGCTGCCAATACGCGACGACCGTTTTTAGTTGACATACGGTTACGGAATCCGTGTTTACGCGCACGACGTAGTTTACTTGGTTGATAAGTACGTTTCACGATGAATACCTCCTCATAGATTTTGTATTCGTTTAGCCGGCTATAAAGTGATCAGTTACTAAACATACTTTACTATTCTATCTGATTCTTTTGCATTTGTCAATAGCCCTGACAAATGTTTCCAGCTTTTTTGCTATGAAAGCCTTATCTACGATACTGTTTCAAGAAACGGGTCATCTTTTCTTGGATTTGGGCTAACTCATCTACACGTGGTAAATAAACGATACGGAAGTGATCTGGTTCTCTCCAGTTAAATCCTCGTCCGTGAACCAAAAGTACCTTCTCTTGCTTCAAGAAATCAAGGACAAACTGCTCATCATCATCGATACGGTACATATTGCGGTCAATTTTAGGGAAGATATAAAGCCCCGCTTTAGGTTTAACCGCTGACAAACCTGGAATCTCTTGGATGGCATTGTAGATGAAGTTTCTTTGCTCATAGATGCGACCACCTGGCAATAGTAATTCGTCCACCGATTGGTGACCACCGAGTGAAGTTTGAACAACCTGTTGTGCTAGGACGTTAGAGCAAAGACGCATATTTGAAAGCATATTAAGGCCTTCGATATAGCCTTTGACATGCTTCTTAGGACCAGACAAGACCATCCAACCCACACGGAATCCTGCGATACGGTGAGATTTAGACAGACCATTCATGCTGACACAGAAAAGATCTGGTGCTAGACTAGCTACCGGTGTATGAACATTGCCATCCATAACCATACGGTCGTAGATTTCATCCGCAAAGATAATTAAGTCGTTTTGACGAGCAATCTCAATAATATCTAACAAGAGTTCCTTAGGATAGAGGGCTCCAGTTGGGTTATTTGGATTGATCAAAACGATAGCCTTAGTATTTGAACTAATCTTAGACTTGATATCATCTAAGTCAGGATACCATTCAGCTTCTTCATCACAGACGTAGTGAACGGCATTTCCTCCAGCCAGGCTGACTGCAGCAGTCCAAAGAGGATAGTCAGGCATAGGGACCAAGACCTCATCACCATTGTCCAAGAGACCTTGCATAGACATAACAATCAGCTCACTAACCCCATTCCCAAGGTAAATATCGTCAATACCAACATTGGGGAATTTCTTGAGCTGGCAGTACTGCATAATTGCTTTACGGGCTGAAAAGATCCCTTTTGAGTCCGAATAACCTTCACTATCACGCGCATTCATAATCAAATCATGGATGACCTCATCTGGTGCTGTAAAGCCAAACTCAGCTGGGTTTCCTGTATTCAAGCGGAGGATTTTTTCCCCATTTGCTCGCATACGCATGGCTTCCTCAAGGACTGGACCACGAATGTCGTAAGCCACATGCTCTAATTTGATTGATTTGTTAAATTCTTTCATTTGAGTTCCTCAATTCATCAGGATAGTTAATATTATACCACTTGATAGAAAAAACGTAAATTTCGCGATAGCATTCCACAAAAAAACCTTGCTTAACGCAAGGTAAACAGAGCAAGGTCGATTCCTTTCTATTCTCGGGAAAAGAAAGAGTAGATACACAGTTGCATATCAACTACGAATCGAAAACGAAGGCATCGTTATGGATGATAGTTGCATGAACGCACGAATTTCTTCCTGTGATCAGCAAAACGCAAAGAAAAAATAAGTCGACTCAACAAACAACATAGACGATGTCTGGGCTAATTCGAGTCTGTTTGTAAAGAATTTTACCATATCACTGACTTCTTTCCCCTGCCCTGTCACTTAATATTATACACTAAAACTTTTGCATTTTCAAATAAGTACATATAAAAGGAACTCTTTTTTAAAGTGCCACCTAAACATTTAATTTATAGCAGCTTGAATCTAAAACAGTACATTGCGATTGCAAAATGTTTCTAGAAATAAATCTGACTTTCCCAATTGCTTTGTTCACATCTTATTTCAATACACCATAATATGATTCTACTTTGGCAACAAAAAAGAGAGAACCATCTGATTCTCTCTGAACTAAGTCCTACAATTACTATAATTAAAAGTAGTCGAAACTTAGCTTATTTTGCAATCTCTGCCAACATTTTTTCAATATGTTGGATTGATTTTTCGCGACCAAGCAAGTAGATGGTTTCTGGTAGTTCTGGCCCATGCATCTCCCCTGAAACAGCGATACGGATTGGCATGAAGAGGTTCTTCCCTTTGATACCTGTTTCTTTTTGAACTGCTTTGATTTGTGGGAAAATGTTTTCCACCACAAACTCGTCGTCTGACATAGACTCAAGTTTCGCCTTAAAGGCCTCAAGTACAGTCGGAACAGTTTCACCAGCCATCACTTCTCGTTCAGCTTCTGTCAATTCTGGGAAGTCTGAAAAGAAAAGGTCTGTCAATGGAACGATTTCGTCCACTGACTTCATTTGTGGTTTGTAGAGTTCCACCAATTTTTTAGCCTTGTCTGTCAAACGTCCTGCTTCTTCAAGGAATGGTTTTGCCATTTCAAAAATAGTCTCGAGGTCTGCATTCTTGATATAGTCATTGCTCATCCAATCAAGTTTCTTCTGGTCGAAGGCTGCTGGAGACTTACTAAGACGGTTTTCATCAAAGAGCTTGATGAGTTCTTCACGAGAGAAGATTTCATCTTCCCCGCCAGGGTTCCAGCCAAGAAGAGCGATAAAGTTAAAGACTGCTTCTGGAAGGTAGCCCTTCTTACGGTAATCTTCGATGAACTGAAGTGTATTGGTGTCACGTTTAGACAACTTCTTACCAGTTTCAGAGTTAATAATCAAAGTCATGTGACCGAACTCTGGAGCTTCCCAACCAAGCGCTTCATAGACCATGAGCTGTTTTGGTGTATTGGCAATGTGGTCATCTCCACGAATGACATGAGAGATTTGCATATCGTGGTCATCAATCACAACGGCAAAATTGTAAGTTGGGTAGCCATCTTTCTTTTGGATAACCCAGTCCCCACCGATATTGCCACCTTCAAATTCGATATCACCTTTGACCATGTCATGCCACTTGTAGATACCAGACTCATTCACTGCCAAACGTACAGTTGGGATAATACCTGCTGCTTCACGTTCTGCAACGTAAGCTGCTTTTTCTTCTTGGCTCATACCAAGGTATTCGTTAATGTAACGAGGTGTTTCACCTGCTGCTTCTTGGCGTTCGCGTTCAGTTGCTAATTCTTCTTCTGTAACGTAAGATTTGTAGGCTTTTCCTTCAGCTAAGAGTTGGTCAATGTATTTTTGATAGAGTTCCAAACGCTCAGACTGGCGGTAGTTTTCATGAGTCTCTGGACTTTCATCCCAGTCCATGCCCAACCAACGAAGGTTTTCAAGCTGTGAACGTTCTCCGTCTTCAACGTGACGCTTACGGTCAGTATCCTCGATACGGATGATAAAAGTTCCACCATGGTGGCGTGCATACAAGTAGTTAAACAATGCTGTACGGGCATTTCCAATGTGTAGTAGTCCTGTTGGACTTGGTGCATAACGCACACGAATATCTTTTGACATAGTTTCTCCTGTAAAGTCTATAGGCATCTGCCTTTTTGCTCTCTATATTATATCACAAGTCTTGCCAGAGTCCAATTTCTCTTTTCAAGAAAAAGCAAAAAGAGTGGTAAAACCACTCTTTTTTATTCTATTATAGACGAGCGTTTAGTTCTTTGCTCAATTCTTCAAATCCTGGTTTACCAAGAAGGGCAAACATGTTACGTTTGTAAGCTTCAACACCTGGTTGGTCAAATGGGTTGATAGCATTCAAGTAACCTGAAAGGGCGATAGCCAATTCGAAGAAGTAGATAGTGTATCCAAGAGTGAAGGCATCTTGCTCAGGAAGAGTCACGTACATGTTTGGCACGTCACCGTCAGTGTGGGCAAGAAGAACACCATCAGTTGCTTTTTTGTTAACGAAGTCAACATCTTTTCCTTGGAGGTAGCCAAGTCCGTCAAGGTCTTCTTCCAAAGTAGGGATGATTACATTCTTACGAGGTTTGTCAACGCGGACAACTGTTTCAAACATGATACGAGTTCCTTCTTGGATAAATTGCCCCAATGAATGCAAGTCTGTTGAGAAGTTAGCTGAAGTTGGGTAAATACCTTTCTGGTCTTTCCCTTCTGACTCACCAGCCAATTGTTTCCACCATTCTGAGAAGTATTGAAGTGATGGCTCGTAGTTTACCAAGATTTCAGTGGCATAGCCTTTACGGTAAAGGATGTTACGCACTGCAGCATATTGGTAAGCTTCATTTTCAGAAAGTTTGTCTGAAGTGTAGTCTTTACGAGCAGCATTAGCACCTTCCATAAGGGCTTTGATATCTGCACCTGATGCTGCGATTGGAAGCAAACCAACTGCTGTCAATACTGAGAAGCGTCCACCGATATCATCTGGAACAACAAATGTTTCCCAACCGTTAGCATCTGCTTCAACCTTAACAGCACCTTTTTGGCGGTCAGTTGTTGCGTAGATACGTTTGTTAGCTTCTTCTTGACCGTATTTCTTAACCAAGAGTTCTTTGAAGACACGGAAAGCGATGGCTGGTTCAGTTGTTGTACCTGATTTAGAAATCACGTTCACTGAGAAGTCTTTATCTGAAACATACTCTACCAAGTCAGCAAGGTAAGTTGATGAGATTGAGTTCCCAGCGTAAAGGATTTGTGGCGCTTTGCGTTCTTCTTTTATTTGCAAGTTTGCAAAGTGGTGGTTCAAGAAGTCAATGGCTGCTTTAGCTCCAAGGTATGATCCACCGATACCGATAACAACCAAGACATCGCTGTCTGATTTGATTTGTTCAGCAGCTTTCAAGATGCGGTCAAATTCTTCGCGGTCGTAGTTCTCAGGAAGGTCCAACCAACCCAAGAAGTCGCTACCAGCACCAGTTCCTTTACGGATCAATTCGTCTGCTGCTGTAACTTGTGCTTGCATGTATTCCACTTCATGTGGTGCAACAAATTTGTCTAATACTTTTGAATAATCAAATTTAATATGTGACATAGTATTCCTCCAAAATTTCTTCTTTTCTATCATAACGCTTACTAACAATTTTTTCAAGTTTTTATACTAAAAATTTCCAATTTTTATCACAATTCAAACGTTTGCGTAAAAACGCGACTCTATAAAAATTCGTAAGTGATGAATAAAAAAACGACTAGGTTTCTAGTCGTTACAATTCATTCAATAAATACTCAAATAATTCTAAGTTGCCATCTTCTTCATTGACCAGAAATTCTGGATGCCACTGGAGACCAATAATACGGTGTTCATCAATGGATTCAATTGCTTCAACAGTTTGATCACGTGGATCTACAGCCGTCACACGGAAATTGGGTGCCAGATCTTTAATGCTCTGACGGTGAACTGAATTAACCTGACTTTCTTTACCAAACAATTTAGACACTACACTGCCATCCACTGTCTCAATAGAATGTGAAGTCCCAAAAGGTAGACCTTGCCAATGACCTTCAATATCCTGATTGAGTGTCCCACCAAAGGCAACATTGACAAGCTGGACACCACGGCAAATGGCTAAGATTGGCTTGTTCTGACGCAAGGCTTCTTGTAGAAGAGCTAGCTCAAACTCGTCGCGAGTTAGGTTATAGTCGTCGCTATCAATCGTTTTTTCTTCACCATAAAACTGAGGATGGACATTTTGCCCTCCAGTCAAGATAAGCTTGTCAATCATTTCTACGTAGTCGTGGACAACTGACTCATCCCCAACTGGAATCACCAAAGGAAGTCCGCCAACCTGACGAATACTCTCAGCAAATTTACAAGAGACTGATGAATGAATATTTTTTCCTTCTGCGTCCACAGGACATAGGTTCGCCGCTACTCCAACAACTGTTCTTGCCATCACTGACTTCCTTTCGTTTTCTATTGATAATCTTATCTTATCATCCTTGCCCACTCCTGTCTAATATGTATTTTTTAAGTCCGTGATAAAATTTTTTTATCAGAAAAAGTTGCCCAAAATTAGGACAACTTTTTTGCTTATACTCAATGAAAATCAAAGAGCAAATTAGGAAGCTAGCCGCAGGTTGCTCAAAACACAGTTTTGAGGTTGTGGATAGAACTGACGAAGTCAGTAACACATATACGGCAAGGGGACGCTGACGTGGTTTGAAGAGATTTTCGAAGAGTATTATTCAAAGACAAATTGATTATGATACAATTCTGCGTAGAAGCCATCAAGTTTCAGCAATTCGTGATGATTTCCTTGCTCAATAACTTGACCATCTTTAAGTACAATAATCTGATCAGCATTTAGAATTGTTTTCAAGCGGTGAGCAATCACAAAACTAGTTCTTCCTGCCACAATAGCTTCCATGGCATTTTGAATCTTGCTTTCTGTTACAGTATCAACATTTGATGTTGCCTCATCCAAGATTAAGACCTGTGGATCTGTCATCAAGGTACGGGCGATGGAAATCAGCTGCTTTTGACCGGTTGAGAAGACGCTCTGGTCATCATTAATCAGAGTATCGTACTTATCTGGTAGACTTTCGATATAGTCATGGATATGTGTAGCCTTTGCAGCTGCTTCTACCATCTCCTTACTAGCATCTGGTACACCGAATCGAATATTGTCCCGAATAGTTCCGCTAAACAAAACAGAATCCTGTAGGACAATTCCTACCTTACTTCGCAAACTGTCTAAATCAAACTCGCGAATATCTGTTCCATCAAAGCTGATACTACCTGCATCCACATCATAAAAACGATTGATCAAGTTCATGATGGTCGTTTTCCCTGAACCTGTCGGACCAACTACCGCAATCATTTTCCCTTTTGGAGCTGAAATGCTGACATCTTTCAGAATCGGTTTACCCGGAAGGTAGGAGAAGTCTACGTTCTGAATCTCCACACCCTCTTTTAATTCGCTAAAGGCTGGAGCATCTTGAGGGCGGACTTCTTCTTCTGCATCAAACATTTCTTGGATTCGTTCTGCACCTGTAAAGGCTAGTTGCAAACTTCCCCAGCTCGCTGCCAATTGGATAATTGGTTGGTAATATTGCTGAGAAAACTGGGTAAACATGACAATCAAACCCAGAGCAGTTGCTGTCTCGATGTTCTTATCATTCAGTAAGACAGCTGAACCGACAAAAATAACAATAGCTGTATTGACCAAGCTCATCCCGTTCATAACAGGAAAAAGAATTCCTGAAAACATTCTGCCCTTGAAAGTGGCTTTTCGAACCCGTTCATTCTGCTCGACAAAACCAGCAATCACATCTTCTTGAATGCCCTGAACGATAACTGCTTTTTGCCCAGAAATACTTTCATCCATGTATGCATTTAGCTTCCCAACCTCTTTTTGCTGAAGGTTGGTATATTTTCTTGCCAATTTCAAAATGACAATCAACATGATGACAGCTATCGGAGTGCTAGCAATCGTAATCAAAGCCAAGGTCACATTTTTTGCGAACATGACAATCAACAAACCAATATAAAGGGCAATATTGGTCATAACAGACACCAGACTCTCGTTGAAAGCCTGTAGGATGTTGTCCAAGTCACTGGTGAAACGTGACAGGATATCACCATCTTGATGGCGGTCAAAGAAGGAAACAGTCAAGCGAGAAAGCTTGCCAAAAAGTCCCTTACGCATCTCATTTGTCGATTCGGCAATAATACGGCTCATCAAAACCATATAGATGAGACTCGACACCACGAGCACAATCAAAATATAAGCAAGATTCATCAAGAGTCCCAAGAGACTTTGCCAAACCATATCAGGATTCCCATTTTGATAAGCTATAACCAAATTAGCCAGTTCTGTGACTGTTTGACCTGCAAACACTGGAAAGAGGGCTTGGGCTACCGTTGCAATGATAATCATAGCAATGACAACGACAAAGGATATCTTATAAACTTTAAAATAGTTCCAAAAGAATTCAAATGTCTTCATCCTACTCCTCCTTTCCTTTTTGCGTTTCATAAATTTCACGATAAACTGGATTCGTTGCGACCAAGTCAGCATGCTTACCTTGACCAATCAAGCGACCTTGGTCAAGCACTAAAATTTTATCCGCATGCACAACAGAGCTAATCTTTTGCGCGATGATAATCGTAGTCGTCCCCTTCAAATCCTTATTGAGGGCTTCTTGGACCAAACGTTCTGATTTGGCATCAAGGGCGGAGGTTGAATCATCAAAAATCAAAATCTTAGGATTGCTAACAATCCCACGCGCAATAGACATTCTTTGTTTTTGTCCACCAGAAAAGTTGGTCCCACGTTCTTCAACCGGACTTTCAAAGGCTAAGTCCATACGACTAATAAATTCACTCGCCTGGGCAATGCGAGCTGCGCGTTCCATTTCTGAAACTGTCGCATCTCCCTTACCTTGTCTGAGATTATCTGCGATGGTTCCACTAAAGAGAATGGCTTTTTGTAGGACGATAGAAACTGTCTTACGAAGCGTCCCTTCACTAACTGTACGAATGTCCTTTCCACCAATTTTGATCGAACCTTGCTGAGGATCAAATAATCGTGGAATCAACTGAGCCAAGGTTGATTTCCCTGCACCAGTTGCTCCGACAACCCCAACCATTTCACCAGCTGCGATATCGAAGGATACATCTTTTAGGATAGGTTCTTCATCATTTGGATAGGTAAAGGTCACATTTTCAAAACTGAGACTTCCTTCCAATTCTTCATCTTCCACATCCTTGAAAGTCATAGCTGGTTCTGTATCAAGGATTTCACGAATACGACGAAGGGAAATCATGGCACGAGTAACTGAGTTCCCCAAAAATCCAACCATGACGATGGTAAAGATAATCTGACTCAGATAGTTCACAAAGGAAGCAATGGAACCAACGACTGACGGATCTGACTCTGCCATACCTGCTACAAGCCAGATTGAAAGAAAAACGGCCCCATAAGAAATCAGCATCATTACAGGCTGAACGATAGAAAAGGCGTAGCCGATATAAAGGTTTTCACCCAGCAATTCATCGGATACCTGCGTAAACTTATCAAATTGATCTTTTTCTCGGACAAAAGACTTAACCACGCGCACACCACGTAAATTCTCTTTGGCAATGGCATTGATACGCTCCAATAAGGTCTGGAATTTTGCAAAGCGCGGCCCCATCATTCCCATCATAAGACCTGTCATGGCGACGATCAAAACGACCATAAGAACCAGCACCCACCACAGCGAAGGCAGAGTAACAACGGCTAATATAAAGGAACCAATAAATAAAATCGGTAGTCGAAAGAGGATTTGGAAGGTCATCATAACGACGTTTTGAATCTGGTTGATATCGTTGGTCATACGCACAACGAGGTTCCCTGCATTAAACTTCTCAATATTGGCGTATGAAAAAGTTTGAATCTTACGAAAGGCATCTTCACGTAAGTCAGACGAAACTCCTTGAGCAATGTAGGCTGCTAACATAACATTGATGCCACCTGCGACCAAACCGATCAAGGCAACTAGAATTAACCAAAATCCGATACTATAAATAGCTTCATTATCACCTGTTAGCAGTGCCTCTAAAACTTTCTGCAAATAACGCGGTTGCAGGAGTGAACTCGTTACCATTAGACCTGTCATAATTAAGGAAGCTAGAGCCTGCCATTTGTATGCTTTTATTTTCTGAAACAGCATATTTCCTCCTAATCAGATAGACAAAAGGGAACGACAACTCTGTCAGTCCCTTCTTATGCTTTCATGTTGATGCTATTCTAACAAAAAAGAATGCTATTGTCAAAGCACTCAGCTCTCAGAAGCTTGTGCAAACACGACATTAGCATTCTATCAATCCTTTAAAAATTCTTCTAAATTTAGTACTGAATTTTATTGTTCTGAACTATCTTGCTCGTCTAATTGAGCTCGTCCAATTTCACGGTAGCTAGAGTCCCCAACAATCTGGACTGAGAACTGACCATCTTCGTACTCTAGAATCGTCACACTTCCATTATCAAGACCATGTGGATGCATGCCGTTAATGAGGTAAACAATAGTTCCAATTGTCATTCCATGACTGACAACGAGAGCATTTCCTCCACCATTGGCTTCCATTTCCTTGGCAATGGCTTCAAAACCTTCCCAGATGCGACCACTTAGTTTTTCCCATCCTTCAGCCCAGCCTGCTGTATCCACTTCTACCAAACCTTCAGCTAGTTCAGCATAGGACAAACGATGCACATGATCGACATTAAAGATACGAGGAATGATGCCCATAAATAGGTCCCCATCATAAGCACCATCAAAGCTACCAAAGCACCACTCACGGATTCGCTTATCCATACGATAAGGAATTTGTCCTGTTAAACCAAGCTCCTCAAGGATAATCCCCATAGTCTGAATGGTCCGCCCCGAGTCACTTGAATAAGCACGCTCAAACCTTAAGCCTGACTCACGCAAGCCAATCCCCAATTCATGAATACCTCGCTCACCTTCAGCTGTTAAAGGAGTATCACTCCAGCCTTGAGCACGCCCAATCGTATTAAACATTGTTTTCCCATGACGCACTAGATACAATTTTACACTTGCCATTTTTGGTCCTCCATATGTATCTATTATAGCATGATTTCAGGTAAAAACCTCGTCCTAACTATTCTGTATCATTCCTAAAAGGGGCTAATTTGGAAGACATAGCTATCTCTTTTTTAACCTGTTCTTCTTTTTTCTCCTCACTTCCTTCTTTAGACTTGTTTTCTATCTTCTTAGCCTTTTGGTCAGTTTTTTTCTGAGATGGAAAGTGAAATTCAAACTGATTTTTTCCTGTGTCAATAGTCGCTGTGAAGAAGTTTTCGTCGTTACGATAAGTTGACTTTCCTACATTGAATGACTGTTCTCCACTTTCAGAATTAGCTCTTTCATAGGTTCTCTTAGCCATCGCATAAGCCACCAGTTTCTCTTTATTTAAGACATAATCCTGATGATGAGCTACTTGCCGGTTCAGATAAAATTGCAACAGAAGACTAAAAATACCTGCCATTACAAGGGCATAAAGAAGAACGCCTGCTCTAACTTTTTTCTTTTTCAACACGATAGATAAACTCCCTCTCTAGTCCCTTTTCAAACTGAAAATTGAAATGAACATTTTGCCCTTTTTGGTAAATATGTGCTGATTTAAGGCCATAAACCATGGGTTGATAGCCACGTCCACTGGCATCTGTTTTCCGAAAATCATCTGACCTTGATTTACCCATGGAAATAGGTTTACCATCTTGTTTGAGGTAAAGCCTATCATTCTCAACTTTTTCAAACCGGGCTCGACTCAACTCTGCTTCTAGCTGATCCACAAATAAAAGCCACTCCTTCTGCTCACTTTTGTGCTGATAGCGAACTTCTGAAACCAAGAGTTGGCTCATAGATTGAAAAAGAAGTAAACTCCCACTAATCACAATAAGAGCAACCAGAGATTCTAAAAGAGTAAAGGCTCTGACTCTACTTATCTTGAATCGCCAGTAATTTTTCAGTTCCATGATACACCTCCAAACCTCGCTCATTCGAGACAACATGAACAGTAAGCCCATTGACAGTCAACTGCTTTTGTCCAGTTTGCAAAGCCATACGAGCCACTCGTAAAACTTCTTCCTGTTTTAGAAGCTCTGCTTCTCTTTTTCTACTTTCTTGAATCTGCCCCAGCAAGAGGGTTGCAATACTGGCAAAAATGGCTAGTGAAATCACTGCTTCCAGTAAAATAACCGCCTTAATTTTTTGCTTCTTGAATACGTTTAATCTTTCCATTTCCTATATTTAGTCGATAGCGAACTACTTCTTTCCTTGTTTGAAATCTGATGCTAACCAGATATGAACTACCTCCAGCCTTATCAAATGTTATTGACTGATGTGACTGAAGCTGAATCCCTTTAGGAATGGCTAACTTTTGATAACCATTACTAATACTCCTCTCTTCTAACATTAAATTCATCTTTTGTTGATTAGCCAGACTTCGTTTCTGGGTTTCTCGATAAAGTTCCTCAAACTCCATGAAGAAAATTTGCTCTTCCACCGCCGCAAAAGTGGATTGAACTGAACTTGACAAACCCAAAGCCAAAATGCTGACTATCCCTAAAACCAATAGACTTTCTAGCATGGTAAAAGCCCTAATCCGCAACTGTTTGACTTGTCTTTTGTTTATCATGATACTCTTTGTAAGCTTTTGCTTGCTCAGCAGTGATACGTCCATCTGCCTGTAATTTGCTTAGACTAGCATCTTCATTTTTATCCAGACTATAGAGTTCTGCTTGACTTTCTACCACCTTGACGACAGCTGCTTTCCCCTTATCATTGACTGCATCCTTTTGCTTAGTAAGATTTGGCACAAAAAGTAAAAGTAAAACACTAATAATTAAAAGTACAATTAACATTTCTACAAGAGTAAAGGCTTGTACCTTAGCTTTCTTCAATTTCATCATCATTTTTTTCATCTAAAAATTTACCTCCATATTTTGATACATTGGCAGCAACATGGCTGCGTACAATAAAACGATTAGCAGGGCTACAAAAATAAAGACCAGTGGTTGAACAAGGTTCATGGTTCGATTAACCCGAGTAAAGAAAGATTCCCAAGTTTTCTCCGCATATATTTCCAGTTCACTTCCCAACTTAGATTTAACTTCTCCATATTCAATGATTAATCCCAACTCCTTTCTAAAGAAGGGATAGGTCTGAACAACCTTAGAAAATTCATGCCCATTTTGCAAGGCTTGATCTAAATCTTGTCCTATTTCCCTAAAAAGAGGATTTCCTTTCTCCTGCATCATCTGGAAAATCTGTGATAGCTCCAGGCCTTGACCAATCATATTACCCCATTCTCGAGCATAATAGGCAGTTAGATAATACTGAACAAACACACCTAGAAAGGGAATTCTAGCCAGAAAAGAGAAAACTTGAATTTTCGCAGACTTTCTGTAGAAAATCAGACCAGTTAAAGATACTAAACCCAGAACAAGAGTGAAACTAAGAAAAATCTGTGGTAGATTGCCAATCACTAAGGTAGCTATGTTACTACTATCCAGTTGGGGCAAGAGATAATTTCGCAACCCCAACATTATGAGCAGTAAGAAAGCTAGCAAAATAAGTGGGTAGGTCGCAACTTCAATTAACCTCTTCTTGACCTTAGCAAGATTATCCAAATATTCTTCAATTTTCCCCAAACTCAAGTGGAGATTTCCATGAACTTCAGCCAATGAAAGTTGAGTGACAATCGCACTCGAAAAACCTAAATTCCCCATCATTTCCGAGAAAGATTTTCCTTTCGATAGTCCTAGGCGCATCTGTGAAACATATTCCTTCTCCAACAAAAGACTTCTATCAAGAAAGGAAATGATTTCTACCAAGTGAAAACCACTAGAAAACAAATTGTTAAAGAGAGTGATAATTTTCTTCTGCTTACTGGTAGCTAATTTTCTCCGTTTCAGCTTGAAGGGCAGTGATATGTCCATCTTTAAAAAGTTGGTCAATTTGCTCATTCCACTTGTTTGCTTGGTGTTCTTGATAATTTTGGTTTGCAAAATCAATAATTCCTCCTCCCCCGATTAACCTCTGGTAGCAAACACCTTGTAAAACAACTGCTAGTTCATCTTCGCTGACACCAAGTTCTAAAAGACGCTCATAAACTCCACGAATACTCTTAGCATGAATGGTTGAGAATACTGTGGCACCCGTTAAGCTAGCTCGTACAACAGCACGGGCTGTTTCGCTATCCCGAATTTCCCCAATAATCAAAAGATCTGGGCGGTGCCGCAAAGAAAGTTTTATCAAGTTTTCATAACTCAGTCCGATAGCTTCATTGAGTTGTAATTGCAGCATCTCTTCTTGCTTAATCTCGACTGGGTCCTCAATGGACATGACTTGTTGTCCCTTAAACAATGACTTAGCTAATTCATGCATTAAGGTAGTTTTACCACTTCCTACAGGTCCTGCAAATAGATAAAGGCCGCGTTGCCTAAAGCCCTTTTCTAGTTCCTTAAGGTCTTGAAACCAGAAGCGTAACTCTTGCTCTTCATCGTGTAAAAGGCGAATAACTAAACTCTCATGACCACGATAATCTCCTACCGTCGATAGGCGTAGTGAAGACACCTTGCCATCATGCTGATAATCACAGGACCCAAGCTGACTACGACGCTTTTCTCCAACATTCATCCCTGCAATAAATTTAAAATGACTAATGACAGCACCCAACTTTTCAAAGTCATAACTATCAACAAATCGCCTCTCATCTCCAACTCGCATATGTAGCTCATAAATCTTTTCTTTAGGAACAAAATAGATGTCCTGAGCTCCCTGTTTTTTGGCCAGTGTAATCAATTCTTGTGCAAGTATTTGTACCATATCTTCCTCCTCATTCTTATTATTCGAAGAAAATATAAAAAAAGAAGAAACAACTTCATTAAAAAGTTGTTTCTTCTTTTTTGATGCGACAAGTACGGTGGATTTCTAAACCAGTTTGTTTTTCATAACCCGGTCTGAATTTTTCATCTGGTATAACTTGACCATCTTCCAGTAAAGCCAAGGAATGATATTGCTGAAGAAATTCATCACATTCTTCACACCAACGTTGGTCGCCTGGATCCCAAAATATGGTCATCAAATCTCCGCGACTCTTGTAGAGCGGGATTCTCTCTTCCAAATCAAACCAACAAGATTTATAATACTTCAAGGCGTCATAGTAGTTTTCGAATTGCTTACTCGCAATAACATCTTCTTCCCAGCCTTCTAAAAACCACCAAGGCTCAAAATCTCCATACATTTCTATAACTCGATACATTTCTTACTTCCTTTGTACCGTATATTATAGCGAATTTTTTAGAATAATGAAAGAAATTTGCTCATTTTCACGAATTATAAAACTTTTTCAAAAAATCCAGCTATTCAAAAAAATAACTGGATTCAAAGATAAGATTAACTTTCTGAAATATCGTTTTCAATGATAACCTTAATCGCATGATGATCTGCAGCCTTACCAAATACTTCATAGGCCTTTTCAATTTCACTTAGTTTGAAGTAATGAGTTACTAATTTTTCTGGTTCAATTTTATGGCTTTCTAAAGCTTTCAAAAGCTGAGGAGTTGTGTTGGTAGAAACCAAGCCGGTAGTTACGTTAATGTTACGAATCCATAGAGTATCCAAATCAAACTGAACTGGCTTACCATGCACACCACAGTTTGCTACCGTTCCATCAATCCCAATAATCTTCTGACAGAAGTCAAAACTTTGTGGGATCCCAACTGCTTCGATAGCTACATCAACCCCTCTACCATCTGTTAAATCGTAGATTTCTTGAATAGCCTTTTCAGCATCTGCACAGTTGATTTTATGAGTAGCACCAAAAGAAACAGCAGTATCCAAACGGTGATCATCTAAGTCTACCATAATCAATTTAGCTGGTGAGTAGAATTGTGCAGTCAAGAGAGCTGCCAAGCCAACTGGACCTGAACCTATGATAGCTACACTACAACCAGGCTCTACTTTCCCTTTTAAGACACCAATTTCATAACCAGTTGGTAGGATATCAGATAACATAACCAAGGCTTCATCAGACAAGTCAGCTGGAGTGTGATAGAGAGTATTATCAGCATGAGGAACACGAAGATATTCTGCTTGCATACCGTCGATCAAATGTCCAAAAATCCAACCACCTTCGTCTTCACAGTGGGCATAGATTCCCTTTTTACAGTAGTAGCATTTACCACAGGCACAAACACAAGAAATCAAAACCTTATCACCCTTTTTGAAGTTTGAAACTCCTGCTCCGACTTCCTCTACAATACCAATTCCTTCATGCCCTAGGATAGTTCCACTCTTACAAGCAGGAACATCCCCTTTAATAATATGAAGGTCTGTACCACAAATAGTAGTCTTAACGATACGCACAATAGCATCTGTCGGCTTGCGAATAATCGGTTTGTCAACATCAACAAATGACGCAAGTCCTGGTTTAACGTAAGTATAAGCTTTCATAAGCACTCCTCCGCTTTTTTATTTGTATTGTTTATATCATAATTGTAAGCCTATTCAAATAGAAAATCAAGTAATATGTGAAAAAAATAACAAAATTATTAAAAAAGTAGAAACTAAATTAGTTTCTACTTTAGAGATTATGCTTGATAACGTTTTTCACCATCAAGGTAAGTTGCTACCAATTCCAAATCCTTATCAAGAACGATAAAGTCAGCATCGTAGCCTTCACGGATTTGTCCGCAAACGTCATCAATATGAACTGATTTTGCTGGGTTGAGACTGGCCATCATAACTGCTTCATGTGGATTTGCAATGCCCCATTCAACAACATTTTTCAAACCATCTTTAAGTTTGAGAATAGAACCTGCCAAGTTCCCAGTAGATTTGAGACGTGCAGTACCATTTGCAACCACAACTGGGAATTCTCCTAGCATGTAGTCACCATCTTGCAAACCACCCGCTGTCATACAGTCAGTGATAAGAGCAATATTTCCAGTACCTTTTTGTTTAAGTAGGATGTCACAGGCCTTAGGATCAACGTGATGCCCATCGCATATCAATTCAGCATAAGTATGTGGCAATTCATACATAGCACCAACCATACCAAGCTCACGGTGAGTTAACCCACGCATACCATTATAAGCATGAACCCAAACACTTGCACCAGCGTCAACAGCCTTCTTAGCCTGATCAAAAGTTGCATTTGAGTGACCTAAAGCAACAGTAACTCCTTCACCAGTAACCGTACGTACAAAGTCCTCAACACCTTCACGTTCAGGTGCAAGGGCAATTTTATTTAGAAGACCATTAGCAGCCTTCTGCCAAGCACGAAATTCATCCATGCGAGGATCTTTCATGTAAGCAGGGTTTTGAGCTCCTTTAAATTCCTCAGTAAAGTATGGACCTTCAAAGTAAATCCCACGAATTTTAGCACCAGATGCCTCTTTGTAGCGCGCACCAATATTTTCAGTAACAGCTAATAATTTTTCGTATGATGATGTTAGAGTAGTTGGTAGGAAACTAGTAACACCTGTGCTAAGAAGACCTTCACTCATCGTATGAAGTGTACCTTCAATATTGTTATCCATAACATCGACACCACCGAAACCGTGAATGTGAGTGTCAACTAGACCCGGTGCAATGCTGTAACCAGAGTAGTCTAAAATTTCAGCATCCTCAGAAATCTCTTCAACGTGCTTACCAAACTTGCCATCAATAAGTTCCAAATAACCTCCACGACGAATACCATGTGGATAGAAAAATTGATCAGCTTTAATATACTTAGGCATAATGAAAACCTCCTTAAGAAAATATTCTACTATTTATTATGTCAATTACATTATAAACCTTTCAAAAGAATTTGTAAATGGTATAGACCTATTTTTAGTAAAATTTTTTTAAACTTTATTTGAAAAAAAAAAAAAAACAAGATCCGAAAACCTTGTCTTCTCTACTATACCGGCGGCCGGGGTCGAACCGGCACGTCCTTGCGGACACTGGATTTTGAGTCCAGCGCGTCTGCCAATTCCGCCACGCCGGCAAAGTATAACTGGGGTAGCTGGATTCGAACCAACGCATGAGGGAGTCAAAGTCCCTTGCCTTACCGCTTGGCTATACCCCAATAATATAAATAGGCGAGTGAGGGGAATCGAACCCCCGAATGTCAGAGCCACAATCTGATGTGTTAACCACTTCACCACACCCGCCATAATTTAACAAACACGGGCAGTAGGAATTGAACCCACACTGAAGGTTTTGGAGACCTTAGTTCTACCTTTAAACTATGCCCGTTACTATGGAAGGGGAGGGATTCGAACCCCCGAACCCAAAGGAGCGGATTTACAGTCCGCCGCGTTTAGCCTCTTCGCTACCCTTCCTTAATAATATAAATGGCGCGAGACGGAATCGAACCGCCGACACATGGAGCTTCAATCCATTGCTCTACCAACTGAGCTACCGAGCCTTATTGCGGGAGCAGGATTTGAACCTACGACCTTCGGGTTATGAGCCCGACGAGCTACCGAGCTGCTCCATCCCGCGTTAATAATAAAGGAGGATGTGGGATTCGAACCCACGCACGCTTTTACACGCC
>NZ_JASHDO010000010.1:0-77791 GCF_047463615.1 Streptococcus infantis
TAGCTGTACCATCGTGTTTCACTGTGACTGTTACATTCGCTTTCATGGTGTCGTATGTAACGGTTGCGTCGCTTCCTTTAACTTCTTCTACTGTGTAGTTGTGTACGCCTTCTTGACCCTTCTTGAACTCAAGTTTAGAGAACTTAACGTTACCAGAAGCATCATTGCTTACAGTTTCAAGAGTCTTACCTTCTGAATCTTTAAGGACGAAGCTGAATTCGTTAGCTTTAAGCTCACGACCTTCCAAACGTTTAGTGAAGTTGAATTCTACTTCAACTGGAACACTGTTGACACGTTTTTCAGTTGGTTTGTTTGGTTTTTCAACAGTCTTGCTTACTGGATTGTAGTAGTTGACTACTTGAGCCGCAGTATTTTCGATGTCTACTCCGCCAGGAACATCAGCTTTCACTTTTGTTGGGATGTCGAACTTGTAGTAACGTCCGAAGGCGAACTTAGTTGTATCGATCACTTGAGTGTTTTCTGCATCGCCAAGTGACTTAGTGAAGCCATCTTTAAGAGTTGCAGTAATCACACCGTTGTTCACAGTGATATCGAATTTAGCTGTAACATCATCACCTGTTACTGAATCGTAGGCTTTAATCTTAGTAGCGTCAAGATCCAACTTAGTTTCATCGTAGTCATCTGAGATTCCTACAGATTGAATATTGTCCTTGTTAGCTGCGTCAAATTTAGTTGTATCCAACCAAACTTGGTAAACCAACTTGTCGCCACGTTTAACAGTCTTCGTATTCAAGTTTTGAGCTTCGTTGTTGTCAGTCTTATCTGCGTATGGATCTTTATTAGTATCTCCGTACTTGTCTGCCAATTCTTTGTCATCGTCAACGAGCTTGTCGCCTGTGATATCGAATTTCTCTTCAGAAACAACGTATTTCTCTGGTTGGAACTTAGGTTCTTCTGGAGGACGAACAGTATTGTTGAACTCTTTATCAGCGATATTGCCAACAGTTGCTACAAGAACTTTAGCTGTACCATCGTGTTTCACTGTGACTGTTACATTCGCTTTCATGGTGTCGTATGTAACGGTTGCGTCGCTTCCTTTAACTTCTTCTACTGTGTAGTTGTGTACGCCTTCTTGACCCTTCTTGAATGTAAGAGCTGAGAACTTAACGTTTCCTGCCGCATCGTTGCTTACTGTTTCAACAACTTTACCTGTTGAATCTTTAAGAACGAAGCTGAATTCGTTAGCTTTCAACTCACGGCCTTCCAATTTCTTAGTGAAGTTGAATTCAACTGAGATTGGTACGCTGTTTACACGTTTTTGAGTTGGTTTTTCTGGTTTTTCAACAGATTTATTTACTGGATTATAAACATGAACAATCTGGTTGGCTTTATTTTCGATGTCTACTCCACCTGCAACGTCAGCTTTAACTGTCGCTGGAATATCGAATTTATAGTAACGACCAAATGCAAATTTAGTTGTATCGATAACTTGTGTATTATCCGCATCACCCAATGATTTGTTTACAGAAGTCTTAGATGTTGCTGTAATGACACCATTTTCAACCTTGATGTCAAACTTATCAGTTACGTCATCTCCACTTTCACTGTCATAAGCTTTAATATCAGCAGCATTAACAGTTAATTTTTCTGCATCATAGGTATCAGAGATTCCAACAGATTGGATGTTATTTTTATCAGTGAAGTTTTTCGTATCCAACCATACTTGGTAAACTAGTTTATCACCACGTTCAACAGTCTTTGTATTGATGTTTTCTGCTTCGTTGTTTGAAGTTCCATCTGCGTATGGGTTAGCATTTGTAGCAGTGTACTCATCAGTCAATTCATCATCATCGTCTACAAGTTTTGTTCCTGTAATGTCAAATTTCTCTTTATTAAGAACAAATTTTTCAGGTTGGAATTCAGGTGTTTCAGGAGGAGTGATCTTGTTATTGAATTCTTTATCATCAGTTCCTTCAGTTGATGTTCCATCAGCATTGACACCGCCAGTTGATGTTACGTTTGTTACAGTAGTCAAGGTGTGACCATTCTTAGCAACTTCAACTGTGACTGTTGCTTTCATAGTATCATAAGTCATACCAAGCTCTTTAGTAGATGGGATAACTTCTTCTACTGTATAAGTATGAGTTCCAACTTTAGTATTATCAAATGATAATTCAGAGAATGTTACAGTTCCGTCAGCTTTATTTGTTACTGTTTCAAGAGTTTGACCAGTTGAATCTTTAAGAACAAAGCTAAATTCGCCCTCTTTAAGTTCACGACCTGCTAATTTCTTAGTAAAGTCAAATCTTGCAACGACTGGAGCCACATGATAGTTGTTGAACTCTGTATCTGAAGGCATTGTAACATTAGCAGTCAAGATACCAGATGCAGCGTCTTTCGTTACATTAACTGTTACGACTGCATTCATTGAATCATAGTCAATGTTTGTGTCAGCACCAGCTACTTCACGTACAGTGTAAGTGTGTTCACCTACAGCGTTGTATTCAATCGCATCAAATGTGATAGATCCATCTGCTGCATTTTTCTTGGTTTGGATGACATTGCCATTTTCAAGCAATTCGAATGTGAAGGCATCCTTCGTAAGCTCTTTACCTTCAAGTTTCTTAGTGAACTTGAATTGAGCTTGTGTTGCAGCAGGTGTGAAGGTATTGTTGAATTCTGTATCTGCAGGAAGTGTGTTTGTTGCTTTAAGAACGTGACCTTCTTTAGTAACAGTGATGGTTACTTCAGCCTTCATCGTATCATATTGCATTCCTGCTTCAGAACCTTGAACTTCTTCTACAGTATACTTGTGAGTACCAACTTGTGTATTGTCAAAGGTCAAGTCGTCAAAGGCTACAAGACCTGCTTTAGTATTAGTTTTAGTTTGAAGAACAGTTCCTTTTGAATCTTTCAATTGGAAAGTGAACTCACCAGCTTTCAACTCACGACCTGCGAGAGCCTTACTGAAGTCAAACTTAGTCTTAACTGGTGCTACTGCAAAGTTGTTGAACTCTGTATCTGCAGGCATTGTAACATTAGCAGTCAAGATACCAGATGCAGCGTCTTTCGTTACATTAACTGTTACGACAGCGTTCATTGAATCATAGTCAATGTTTGTGTCAGCACCAGCTACTTCACGGACTGTGTAAGTATGCGTTCCTTCTTGAGCATAAGCGATTGCGTCAAACTGGATAGTTCCATCAGCCGCATTTTTCTTAGTTTGGATAACATTGCCATTTTCAAGCAATTCAAATGTGAAGGCATCTGCTTCCAGTGTTTTACCTTCAAGTCTCTTAGTGAACTTGAATTGAGCTTGTGTTGCCGCAGGTGTGAAGGTATTGTTGAACTCTGTATCTGCAGGAAGTGTGTTTGTTGCTTTAAGAACGTGACCTTCTTTAGTAACAGTGATGGTTACTTCAGCCTTCATCGTATCATATTGCATTCCTGCTTCAGAACCTTGAACTTCTTCTACAGTATACTTGTGAGTACCAACTTGTGTATTGTCAAAGGTCAAGTCGTCAAAGGCTACAAGACCTGCTTTAGTATTTGTCTTAGTTTGAAGAACAGTTCCTTTTGAATCTTTCAATTGGAAAGTGAACTCACCGGCTTTCAATTCACGACCTGCGAGAGCCTTGCTGAAGTCAAACTTAGTCTTAACTGGTGCTACTGCAAAGTTGTTGAACTCTGTATCTGAAGGCATTGTAACATTAGCAGTCAAGACACCAGTTGCAGCATCTTTCGTTACATTAACTGTTACGACAGCATTCATTGAATCATAGTCAATGTTTGTGTCAGCTCCAGCTACTTCACGTACAGTGTATGTATGCCTACCTTCTTGATCATAAGCGATTGCGTCAAACTGGATAGTTCCGTCAGCCGCATTTTTCTTAGTTTGGATAACATTACCGTTTTCAAGCAATTCAAATGTGAAGGCATCTTTTGTAAGTTCTTTTCCTTCCAGACGTTTAGTGAACTTGAATTGAACTTGTGTTGCAGTTGGTGTGAAGGTGTTGTTAAACTCTTTGTCTTGTGGAAGTGTTGCTACAGCTGTAAGTGCATGTCCAGATTTCGTAACAGAAACTGTCACGTTAGCTTTCATGGTGTCGTAAGTCATTCCAGCTTCTTTAGTTTCTGGGATAACTTCCTCTACAGTGTACTTATGATTTCCAACTTGAGTATTTGTAAATGTTAAAGCATCAAACTTAACTTTTCCATCAGCATCATTTTGCTTGGTTTGAAGAACTGTTCCTTCAGAATTTTTCAAGACAAAACTGAATTCGCCTGCTTTAAGTTTACGGCCTGCAAGAGCTTTGCTGAAGTCAAATTGAGCTGTTACTGGTGCCACAACATGGTTGTTAAAGACTTTATCATCTGCACCAGTTGCTTCACCACCAGTTGAAGTCATTTCAGTCTTAGCTGATAAAAGACCTGTAGTCGCATCTTTGGTTACAGTTACTTTAACTGCGATCGTCATTGCATCATAGTCTACATCGGCTTTATTGCCCTTCACTTCTTTTACAGTATAGTTGTAGACACCTACCTTGTCAAATGACAATTCACTGAAGTTAATCTTACCATTAGCCTTGTTAGTGACAGTTTCACTAACATTGTTGTCACCAGTCAAGGTAAAGCTGAAGTCTCCAGCATTCAAAGTACCATTTGAAAGGGATTTATCAAATTCAAGGTTTACTTTAACAGGAGCTGGTGTGAAGGTATTATTAAACTCTCTATCTGCAGGAAGTGTATTGGTTGCTTTAAGAACGTGACCTTCTTTAGTAACAGTGATCGTTACTTCAGCTTTCATTGGGTCATAAGTCATTCCTGCTTCAGAACCTTGAACTTCTTCTACAGTATACTTGTGAGTACCAACTTGTGTATTGTCAAAGGTCAAGTCGTCAAAGGCTACAAGACCTGCTTTAGTATTAGTTTTAGTTTGAAGAACAGTTCCTTTTGAATCTTTCAATTGGAAAGTGAACTCACCAGCTTTCAATTCACGACCTGCGAGAGCCTTGCTGAAGTCAAACTTAGTCTTAACAGGAGCTACAACATAGTTGTTGAAGATTTTATCATTTTCACTTGATTTGAATCCACCTTCAGCACTATATGTAGTCGTTGCTTGTAAATCACCTTTAGAATTCTCAGTTACAGTAACTGTCATTGTGACAGTCATTGCATCGTAGTCAACGTTTGTATCAGAACCTTTTGTTTCAGTGATTTTGTATTTATAAGTACCAGCTTTATTGAAGGTAAGCTTACTGAATGTAGCTTTACCAGACTTATTAGTAACTGTTTCTTCGTATCTATCAGGAGAACTTTTATCTTCTGTTAATTTGAAAGTAAATTCACCGTCTTTTAAGCTACGTCCTTCCAGTTGTTTTTCAACTTCTGGAGTAACTTGAACTGGATCTTGCTTAACGTAGTAGTAGATAGGCTGCTTATATGGTGTTAAGGTATTTAATAAGTCAACGTTTGTACCGATACCACCAACTCCACGTTCTAATTGTGCGTTAGCTGAACCGTGTCCAATCCCGTCTCCTAAGAATGGTACAAATACTGATTTATATGGCGTATATCCTGCAGCTTTTTGGAAATCGAATGTAACTTCTTTACCGTTAGGATAGTTTGTTTTGGCTCCAGTTTTTGGATCAGTTACTGTATGTGCAATAGTGTTAAGAGGTGTTTTTTTAACAACTAATTCTTGTGTATTATTTTCACCTGGTTTAATAGGTTTCGTTTCTGCAAGTAACATATAACCATCAGTACTTAATGAACCATCAGAACGCTTGCTTTGTTGTCTTGGATCTAATAAGTAAACACGAATAACTACTGAACCATCTTCTCCAACAACTTCTTTGATACGTTTGATACCGTATCGGTCCGCATCCATGAATTTAGAACCGATAGTATAAGGACGATTTACAAAGCCTGATTGATCATTTGCATCAGCTCTTTGATACAATTTATATCCATCAAATTGACGCTCACCAGATGCTGTGAATCTTTGTCCTTCTTCAGCTTTAAGTGTATATCTAGCTAAGTCTACTTCATTACCATTTTCTTTATAATCTTGAACAGTTTTATCCGTTTTATTAGCGTTGAAAGTAGGATTATTTTTATCAACTACTTTATAGTAAGTTGTTTTATTAATTGTTTCTGGTATTTTAGCGTTTGAATCAGTAATTGTACGGCCATTGTAAGCTGGTTCAACAACGTTTAGAACATCTGTTGTAGTACGAGCATTATAAACATCACTATAAAGCTTTTGCTCAGCTGGTGTAAGTTGGTGTCCAGGAGCTACTAAGTCTGTGATACTCTTTCCAACTTCATAACCATTTTGAATAAATGGTTGAGTAGTTTTACCTTTTTCAGCAGTACCTGCTTTATAATCCACTTGGAAGGTTAATTGACTATTAGATGCAGCTGTGGTAGTAGTGAATTTTTGAACACCACTAGAGGCAGTAATTGTTCTTGTTTCAACCACAGCACCAGTCGTTTTATCGATTAAATCAACATTTGTATCTGTAGATTCATCAAATCTCTTATAAGCACGAGCATAGTATTTTGTACCATAACGTTCATTGAATCTAGTTAAATCCCAGATAGCGTATGTGTACCAATCTCCTTCTTTAGCTGAGTAACCAGCTGGTACCGTTTGAGAACGAACACTTGCACCATTTGAATTTGTCATATTAGGTGTAGCAACTTCACCATCCTTTAGGTAAGTAGTTACAGCAATTGGTTTAGAGTTATGGTCTCCAGATACAACTTCTTCAGTTGCAGCACGACGATTACGGCGACGACCACCATTTGTAGCTAATGCACCTGCATTTACTGTATTTTCAGCTGCCAAAGCTAGTGTTTCTGTATCTGCTTGTGGTTTTGCTTCAACATTAGCTGCACTAGCATTTGTATCAAGGCTAGTTGCCTCAGCTACAGCTGAAAGTTCTGCTTTAGGCTCAGATTTTTCCTCTGATTTAGATTCAGTCTTTTCTTCTGCCTTAGGCTTAGCTACTACAACTTCTTCTGCTTTTGAAGATGCTGCTGGTTTAGAAGACTCTGGTTTTGCCTCAGGACTAACAGATGTTTTTTTCTCAATTTTTTCAGCTTTTGCTTCTTCTGATTTTACTTCTTCAGACTTAACTTCAGGTCTTGATGTTTCTGACTTAACTTCTGAAGTTTCAGTAACAACTGTATCCTCCACATTGGCGACTGGATCTTTCGACTGGTCTTTGTCGACGAGTTCAGTATTTTCTCCAGAATTTGACTGTGCAATAATCTCAGATGCTTTTACAGCACCACCATTAGCCATTAAAAAGCTAAGGGTGGTTCCTAAGAAAACTGATGCGACCCCAACTTTATATTTTCTTAAAGAAAATCGTTGTTGCTCTCTTCTTATCATGCGATAAGTTCTCCTTTTTTAAACATTTTCACTAATAATATGTAAGAATATTAGGAATTTTCTGAAAAGAAAACACTATCCTACACACTACAGTAACTTTAAAAGTATACCATATCAGCCTTATTATATCAAGAATAATGAGGCCCATGAAACTACTTTTAAAATGCATAATATACATTTTAGAGTAATATTTAGCCACAAAAAAATTTAAATTATTTTATTTAAATAATATTATTTATTTATCTTGGGTACTAAATACAGTAAAAAACGTTTATTTTTATCGTTATTTATAATAAATATAAAAAATTCAACCTATAGATTTTAGTGAATCTTTATCACTATTTACATCTACAAGAAGAATTTTTTTATGTCAATTATTTATCTATTACTTTTTACAAACTTTTAAAATTCTAAAAAAGATAATCTCTCAACACTTTTGAAAGAACCTGATAACCAGCAACACTTAGGTGTAGGCCATCGGTTGTGTAGGTAGGTTTTAATTGTCCAGTTTCATCTAAGAAGCTATCAAATACTGGGATATATTCAACCTGCATATAGGCTGAAGCTAAGTCTTGATAAGCTTGATTCCACGCCTTGATTTTCTCATTGGTGCGGATATAAACTGTCTGCTGATACTCTGTGCCTTCATTAACTGGTAAAATAGAAAGAAGCTTGATTTGGGTAAGCGGAAAATCACGCGCAATTGACTGAATCACAGCTTCGATATTATGCAAGGTCTGCTCCAACTCTACTTCCTTACCAATATCATTTGTCCCAATCAAAAGAACAATCTGATCAACAGCATCACCATAGAGATGGGCATCAAGATTATCAAGTAAAAGCCCTGTTTGGTAACCCCTGATGCCTCGATTGACCATGATCTTTGAAGGTCCTAGTAACTCCTGCAAGGGATAATATTCGATGATAGAATCACCAATAAAAATGATATCTGGATTCAATAGGGAGATTTGATTGAGTTCACGATACTTGTTTTGGATTTTTCCTTGCTCTTTTAGGAGCCACGTTTCTAACAACTGCACTGCCATTTCATTCTCCTTTTTCTAGCCAGTCTTCCAAAACCTGATAAACTCCTGCCTGACTATTGGATGGAGCAAAGTCAGTTGCTACTGCTTTGGCCTTGTCGTCGGCATTTTCCATGGCATAGGCAATTCCAGCTAATTGAAGCATTTCTACATCATTTTCACTATCACCAAAAGCCATGATTTCCTCAGCTTTGATGTCCCAACGCTTGAGTAGCTCTTGCAAGCCCCAGGCTTTATGAATACCAGACTGAAGAATATCGATACAACCATAACCACTTGAAACAGCCTGAACGGAGCCATTAAAGAGCTGATTGATTTCCTCTAAAACTGAGTCAGAGCGCTCCTCACCGACTACCAAGCTCATTTTTAACACTCCACCAAAAAGATGAGATTCTAACTCTTCCACAAAATTCATACGCTGATAAAAAAGCTCAATCATCTCTGGAGTCATAAAATTTTCAAGTTGAGTAAAGACGGTGCCTTCTTTTACAAAACCACCATTCATACTGGTCACTACAAACTGATCTTGGCATTCTCGGCCCTTGAAAAATTCTAAAGCCCGATTAACCATGTCATCATCCCAAGTTTGAGCCTGTAAAAGTTGATTGCCTTCAAAAATTCTCGCCCCATTAGCTACAATCAAAACTACTCGCTCTGTCAAATGCCCTAGTAATTGTTTCACACGATGAATCTCATTTCCAGTCGCAATGACAAATCGAATTCCCCTTTCTTCTAGCTGATCAAGAATCTTCTCCAAACGAGGTAAATCTACTTGACCTTTGGGATCCAATAAGGTTCCATCCATGTCTGTAGCAATTAATTTTATCGTCATCTCGTCTCCTTTTAGCAATACCACTACCACTTCAAGCCAACATGTTCATTCATTTCTTTGTAGGCTAAGTCAATTCTTTCCTTGGTTTCCTCATCCAATTTTTCACGATGAGTCCCACCTTCTATAAAATCTTCCAAGATATAGGTTTGATAAAGAAAAAGTGGATAGCCGTCAGGTGAATAGGTCCCTTTTGGAGTACGGTTAACCCAAGTTGGATGAGCCGTTGCAGTCTCAATAGTTGTCTTGCCTGCTTTCTTCTTTATGGTTACGTCCATGAGGACTCCACGCTCCGTCCACTTGGCATTTTCCTCATCCTGCATGGTTTCAATCCGTTGATTAGATAGGAAATTGCCCATAGAGTAGATAATGAGTTTTTTATCTCCATCTTTTTCAACTGTTTCAGCTGGTTCAACAACGTGAGGATGCCCTCCAAAGATAAGGTCAGCTCCCCAGTCAATCATCTTGTGGTAGAGAATCTTTTGTTCTTCAGTTGGTTCTAATTGATACTCAATTCCCATTTGCGGCATGACAACGGTTATGTCTGCCTCTTTTTCAGCTCGCTCAATTTCAGCCTTCATCTTATCTTCATTTAAGTCGGACAGGTAATTATTGTAATCCTCTTTAGAGATATATTCCTCGATACCATTAAAGCCATAAGAATAGGCAAGGAAAGCAATCTTAATCCCATTTACTTCCTTAATCACTAAAGGCGCCTTATCACGCGCTTCATGGGTATATACTCCGATAGGAGTTATGCCTGCCTTTTCGATCGCATCCGCTGTAGAGATAACTCCTTCCAACTGGGAATCCAAGATGTGATTGTGGGCCAAGTCCAGCACTTGATAACCAGCATCCTTTATCGCATCCATAACCTCTCCTGGAGCATTAAATAAAGGATAGCCTGCAAGGTAATGGTCCTTACTAATAGTCCCTTCAAAGTCTCCGATGACTAGATCAGCCTTCTTAAACCAAGGTTTGACATAGTCAAAATTTTCATGAAAATCATAGCTCCCATCCTCTTTTAGAGCTGTACGATAAATAGGAATATGATAAAGCAAATCTCCATGAGCCATAATACGAGCACTGGTTTCTTTCTCAGTATCCTCACTCTTTTCCTGAGCATTGGATTTATGATGTACTACAGTCGAGTCACTACTGGTCAATGAAATCCCCTGAGCCCCTTCTACTAACAAAGTCGTGATCATGGAGAGAGCTACAAAAGCCAACAAAACTACAATAAAAGTTCTATTGCTCCACTGTTTATAGTTCCTAAAAAATCGAACAACAGTTCTGATAACTTGAAAGTTCGAACCATTTTTTCTGCTTCTACTACGTTTTTCCATATTTTTTCTCCCTGCTTTTTGATGCAAGTCTCCTTAACTTATTATACCATAGACAAGATAGTATTTCATCTGAAGAATGCATCCTGATAGAACTAATGTGCTTTCATTCTAGGCTATTTTGTGTTATCATGTAAAGTAAGAAAAGGAGAGAGAACATGTCTGCTATAGAAAGAATTACCAAAGCTGCTCATTTAATTGATATGAAAGATATTATCCGCGAAGGAAACCCAACTCTTCGTGCCATTGCTGAAGAAGTCAGCTTCCCCTTGAGTGATCAAGATATCATTCTCGGAGAAAAAATGATGCAATTTTTAAAGCACTCACAAGACCCTGTTATGGCTGAAAAATTAGGTCTACGTGGTGGAGTCGGTCTTGCAGCACCACAACTCGATATCTCAAAACGCATAATCGCCGTATTGGTACCAAACATCACTGAGGAAGGGGAAACTCCACAAGAAGCCTATGACTTACAAGCTGTTATGTACAATCCCAAAATCGTATCCCACTCAGTCCAAGATGCTGCTCTAGGCGAGGGAGAAGGTTGCTTGTCTGTCGACCGTGCCGTTCCAGGCTATGTTATCCGCCATGCTCGAGTAACTGTGGACTATTTTGATAAAGATGGAGAAAAGCACCGCATCAAACTCAAGGGCTATAACTCAATCGTCGTTCAACACGAAATTGACCACTTAAATGGCGTCATGTTCTATGATCGTATCAATGAAAAAGATCCTTTTGAAATCAAAGAAGGACTCCTCATCCTAGAATAAACTAGCAACTACTGAGTCAACAGGTATTCTAAAAATGATGCAGGTTTGCCTCAGTCCTATAACTTTAAAATTAAAATTATGAAAACAAACGATATTGTCTATGGCGTTCACGCCGTTACTGAAGCACTCTTAGCTAATACTGGCAACAAGCTCTATGTTCAAGAAGACTTAAGAGGAAAAAATGTTGAAAAAGTCAAAGAACTAGCAACCGAGAAGAAGGTCTCAATCTCTTGGACTTCAAAAAAATCTCTTTCCGAAATGACTGAAGGAGCTGTTCACCAAGGTTTTGTCTTGCGCGTTTCAGAATTCGCCTACACTGAACTAGAGCAGATTCTTGCCAAGACCCGTCAAGAGGAAAATCCACTACTATTGATCCTTGATGGGCTAACTGACCCTCACAACCTCGGCTCTATTCTAAGAACAGCTGATGCAACCAATGTTTCGGGTGTCATTATTCCTAAACACCGAGCCGTCGGCGTTACTCCTGTCGTTGCTAAAACAGCAACAGGTGCCATTGAGCATGTTCCTATCGCTCGCGTGACCAACCTCAGTCAAACCTTGGACAAACTTAAAGAAGAGGGCTTTTGGACTTTTGGAACTGATATGAACGGGACTCCTTGCCATAAATGGAACACAAGTGGTAAAGTCGCCCTCATTATCGGAAATGAAGGAAAAGGTATCTCAAGTAACATCAAAAAGCAAGTGGACGAGATGATCACTATTCCTATGAATGGACACGTACAAAGTCTCAATGCAAGCGTTGCTGCTGCTATTCTCATGTACGAAGTCTTCCGAAATAGACTCTAATAAAAAGTGAGGTTGGGACAAAAGATCCCGACCTCACTTTTTATTAGCAATCAAACTTTGACGCGGTTGCTGATTGAACTTTTTGTTCGTCTTTTAGACTCCAAAAAGCTCCTAATCATCCTCGCGGGGCTGGAACTACGAAATCGAGACTTTGTCTATCGATTTCTGTCCCACCGCCTTTTTAATAATGCTCAGTAATAAATTTATAGGCTTCTTGGCCTGCAATCGCGCCATCGCCAACCGCTGTTGTAACCTGACGAAGATCTTTCTGACGAACATCCCCAACTGCAAAGACACCAGCAACACTTGTCTTCATGTGGTCATCTGTCACAATCCAACCTGACTCATCTTGGATTTGTAAATCTTTTGTAAAATCGCTAACTGGATCTAAACCAACATAGATAAAGACTCCACCAAAGGCATGTTCACTCACTTGATTTGTTTTAACATTTTCAATGACAACTGACTCCACACGGTTTTCACCCTTGATTTCTTTGACAACAGAATCCCAAATGAAGTTAATTTTTTTATTGGCAAAGGCGCGATCTTGCAAGACTTTTTGAGCTCGAAGTTCATCACGTCGGTGAACGATGGTTACAGATTTGGCGAACTGTGTTAAGAAGATTGCTTCCTCAACTGCTGAGTCGCCACCCCCTACAACTAACAAATCTTGGTCACGGAAAAAAGCTCCATCACAGACCGCACAGTAAGAAACACCACGGCTATTGAGTTCTTCTTCACCTGGAACTCCCAAGAGACGGTGCTTAGAACCAGTCGCCACGATAACAGTACGTGTTTCAAATTCTTGATCATCTGTGATTACTTTCTTAACATCACCATGGTCCTCAACATTTTCAACAAAGCCATAAAGATGCTCAACACCAAGATTTTCAAGAGGCTCAAACATCTTTTCTGCTAACTCAGGACCACTGATATTGGCGTAACCTGGATAGTTTTCGATATCAGAAGTGTTATTCATCTGACCACCTGGAAGACCACCTTCAATCAAAGCAACTTTCAAATTACTGCGTGCTGCATACAAGGCTGCAGTCATCCCTGCAGGCCCTGCACCAATAATAATTGTATCGTACATCCTTTTTCCTTCTTTCTTGTTGTAACTATCTTTATTCTAACGAAACATAACTCATTTGACAAGCATTATGCCTTGATAACTAATAAAAGACTCATCGTCGCAAAGGATAATACCGGAACTGTCAATACTCCAATCATAATCATATCATAGAGGTGGGCTTGGCGGGCCTTAGCTGTTTTATCAACACCTGAAAGGGCTCTTAAACCAATCCAAAGTCCCAAGATAATCAAGACTAGTAGCATGGTTAAAACTAGACTCTGGAAGTACAAGGAAAATATTTGAAGTAGCATGCTCTCTCTCATTTCTAACATTTTTAAAGAGCAAACCCAGTTAGCTTAGCCAACTGAGTTTTTCTTATCTTCTATTATATCAAATATAGGTCCGTTTGTAACTAGCAAAGAACTCTTTTGTTCTTTCTTCTTTAGGATGATTGATAATCTCATCTGGTGTTCCAGACTCAATAATCTTTCCTTTATCCAAGAATAAAACCTTATCAGCTACCTGAGAAACAAAGGACATATCGTGACTGACCAAAATCATAGTTTGACCTGATTTGGCTGCATTAGCAATAGATCGTTCTACCTCACCAACTAATTCTGGATCAAGGGCTGAAGTAGGTTCATCCAAGAGCAAGATTGCTGGCTTCATGGCTAAAGCACGCGCCAAAGCTACCCGTTGTTTTTGTCCACCTGATAAGTGGCGAGGATAGTGCTGTTGACGATCTGAAAGACCAACCTTAGCCAACTCTTCTTTGGCAATCTTAGTTGCTTCTTCGTCGGAAAGTTTTTTAACAACTACCAAACCTTCCTTGACATTATCTAAGGCTGTTCTACGCTCGAATAAATTAAATTGTTGAAATACCATGGACAACTTACGACGAAGAGTCAAGATTTCATCTTGAGTAATTTGAGAAAAGTCCACTTTGAAATCATCAATCTGAATACTTCCACTATCAGGAGTTTCCAGGTAATTTAGGCTACGAAGAAAGGTTGATTTTCCTGCTCCAGATGAACCAATCAAAGCCACTACTTCCCCTTTTTGAATATCTAAATTCAGATGATCCAAGACGGTTTGGCCTGAAAAGGATTTGCTTAAATTTGAAATCTTAATCATTAGCGAAGGTCTCCTTTCACATCTGTTTTCACATTATCTGGTGCTTCGATGGCCATTTTTCTCTCAATAAAGCGACCAAGATTTTCAATAGCGATATTTACCACCCAGTATACAAGGGCAACTGAGATGAAACGTTCGAAGTAACGGTAGTCTGCACCACCCAAAATCTGAGCTTGGGCAAAGACTTCTACAACACCCGCACTAAAGGCTAGGGAAGTCCCCTTAGTCAAACCGATTAGGGAGTTAATCAAGGTTGGTGTTGCAACCACAGCTGCATTGGGAATAATCACACGACGGTAAACTTGTGCACGTGTCATACCAAGACTGCGAGCGGCTTCAATCTCACCTGGATTGACAGAGAGGATGGCTGCACGAATGGTCTCGCTGGCATAGGCTGCTTCATTAAAGGCGAAGGCGATAATCGCAAACGTTGCTGCTGGAATTGCATTAATGTTTAAAGAGGTTCCCCATTGTTGATTCAGTGCTTTTAGAGCTAGTGGAATCCCGTAATAGGTCAACATCAGCTGAACCAAAATAGGTGTCCCTTTTAAGAAACTAACGAAAAAAGCTTGTAATGGATAAAGAAATCTAACCCTGTTAATTTTCACAATAGCAAAGACTAGAGCTAGCATGATACCAAAAAAAGCACCACATACTGTCAACATCAAGGTTGTCGGTAATTGTTGGACAATTCTTGGAATGCCATCAAAAACCGAACGCCAGCTAAAGAGTTTGCCGTCTGGAATATACTGCATCAAGTTTTGATACCAATCTGATGCTAAAAGTGTTGTAACGTTCATAGAAACATCCTCTCCTGATAATGATTCATTCTATCATACTTCTGCTCTGATTAAAAATATTTGCTACGGGTAAAGACTTTCTAGGTCTAAATACTAGTTTAACACACTTTTAGAGAAGTCAGACATATATTATTTTTATCAAAGAGATAGACAAAACCTAATTCAAACCAAGCTCTTCATAGGCTTTACGATAGCCAATTTGCTGAATCTGTCCACCTTTAATCAGAATTGGACGTTTTAACAGCATGCCATCACTAGCTAAGAGTTTTGCTGCTTCTTGTTTTGACATGCTTCCGACCTTATCTTTCAAGCCTAACTCACGATATTTGATACCACTGGTATTAAAGAACTGTTTTAATTCAAAACCTGAAGTTTCTAACCAGGTCAAAATCACTTCCTCAGTTGGTGTTTCTTCGACAATATGAACATCTTTATATTCTAGTCCAAGTTGGTCTAGCTCTTTTTTTGCTTTTTTGCAAGTTGTACATTTTGGATATTCTATAAATTCTAACATTTTATTCTCTTTCTATTCTATATTCTCTTTAAATGTTGCACTTTCATGCTTCAATAGCCAAGCCTTCTTCTCAATTCCTGAAGCAAAGCCCATCAGGCGATTACCAGCACCGAGGACGCGGTGACAAGGTACGAGGATAGACCATGGGTTGCGCCCTACTGCTCCTCCGATAGCTTGAGGAGAAGCTACATGCAAGTCCTTAGCTATTTGTCCATAAGTAACTGTCTGGCCAAAAGGAATTCCTCGCAAGTAGTTCCAGACTCTTTTTTCAAAGTCACTACCAACAGGAGCCAGAGGAAGCTCAGATAGGTCCTGGTCTTGTCCTGAGAAATAGCTATCTAAATAAGAAGCAACTTGCTTCAAAACTGGATGGCTTGGAACATCAACGATACACCCAGCTTCCAAACCTCTCTCAAAATGTTTCTGACCTTGAAACCAAATGCCAAGCAAGTAGTGGTCATCAGCAACAAGTGAGAGCTCCCCTACGGGAGAAACATAGAGCATTTTTGCATACTTTTTAGGCATTGGATTTTAATTTTTGATAGGCTAGGCGTTCTCCATCTACTGGAACCTTGCCAACCTTTTTAAAGCCAAGCTTTTCAAAGATATGTTGCATAGCCTTATTTTCAGCGTGCGTATCTGAACGAAAATCTAGGTAATCAAAGCCTTCAATCAAGCCTTCCAAAAAGGTCTGCGCTACCCCTTGCCCTTGAACATCTGCTGCCACAGCAATACGGTGAAAAACTAGATACTCTGACTCTCTTCCTTCCCAGCTTCCATCATAAATGGCTTCATAGGCTGCTTCTGGGCTCTTAGTCACTGCAGCATATGCTAAGAGTTCCCCTTCTTCCAAGGCTACATAGGCTTGACCTGAGATGATATCATCAATGATAATATCAGCATTGGGATAACCATTTTGCCATTGGTCGCTACCAGCTTTGGCTAGAGTTTTTCTAGCATCTTCAATTACTTTCATTACTGCATCAACTTCATTTGGAAAAGCTAAACGAATTTCCATATTTCTTCCTCTTTTCTGACTAGTTTCTCTCATCATAGCATAATTTAAGGCTTTCTACAAGCAGTTAAAACTTGACTTTTCATTTATATTATTTTATAATCTAGTTATTAAAACTAGATAAAAAGGAGTTGGAAATGAAAGCCACTTTTTCCTATCCAAAATGGGAAGAAATTCCAAACATTGATCTCTATCTGGACCAGGTTCTACTCTATGTCAATCAAATCTGTCCTCCAGCTTCTCCTGACAAGGAGAAAGGTTTGACAGCGTCCATGGTGAACAACTATGTCAAACATGGTTATATCAGTAAACCTGAAAAGAAAAAATATCAACGCAAACAAATCGCACGATTGATTGCTATCACAACGCTCAAGTCTGTTTTTTCAATCCAGGAAATTGCTCAAACCCTAAACACCCTACACACAGAGACTAACTCAGAAGAACTTTACAATGCTTTTGTAGACTATATGAATGAGGACCTAGACCCAGCCAATCCTATTATCCAAGCAAGTTGCCAAACGGTCAAACTCTATCATCAAACACTAGCACTAGTCTATACAGAAAATGAAGAGGAGGAAACAAATGAATACTAGTTTTAAACTCAGTAAACGCCTTAGTTTTGGAGAAGAAATAGCAAACAGTGTAACCCATGCTGTAGGGGCACTTATCATGCTTATTTTGCTCCCTATCTCATCGACATATAGTTACGAAGCTCATGGATTTTTATCATCGATTGGGGTGTCGATTTTCGTTATTAGCCTCTTTCTCATGTTCCTTTCATCGACCATCTATCATTCTATGGCTTATGGTTCCACTCATAAGTATGTCTTGCGCATTATCGACCATTCCATGATTTATGTTGCGATTGCTGGCTCTTATACTCCTGTCGTTTTGACCTTGATGAATAACTGGTTTGGTTATCTGATTATCGCCATTCAGTGGGGAACAACTATTTTTGGTATTCTTTATAAAATCTTTGCCAAAAAAGTCAATGAAAAATTTAGTCTAATTCTCTACCTCATCATGGGATGGCTAGTCTTGACTATCCTACCAGCAATCATCAGTCAGACAAGTCCAATGTTTTGGTGTCTCATGGTATCAGGAGGTCTATGCTATACAGTTGGTGCTGGGTTCTACGCTAAGAAGAAACCATACTTTCATATGATTTGGCATCTCTTCATCCTCGCAGCCTCTGCTCTGCAATACATTGCCATTGTTTATTATATGTAAAAAAAGAAGTTGGGAAAATCCCAACCTCTTTTTTATTTGCACATATTGATAAAATACTGGTGCAAGCGAAGATCATTTGTCAATTCCGGATGAAATGAAGTCACTAGCATATTCTTTTCTTGAGCGGCAACGATTTGATGATTCACTACTGCCAGAACATCAACACCCTTACCAACTTCACTAATAATAGGTCCACGGATAAAGGTCATGGGAATTTTACCAACACCCTTACAGTCTGCTTCAGTATAAAAGCTTCCTAGCTGACGTCCATAGGCATTGCGCTCTACTACTATATCCATAGTCGCTAGATGGCTTTCCTCTTGAGAAGTGATTTGTTTTGCTAGCAAAATTAAACCCGCACAAGTTCCAAAGACTGGTAAACCATTGAGAATAGCCTCTCTTAGAGGAATTAGCATCTGCTGATCTCGCAACAGTTTCCCCATAGCTGTCGACTCACCTCCTGGCAAAATCAAACCTGATAGGTCACTCTGGTGTTGCTGAAAATCTTCTAGGTTTCGCAGTTCAATACTTTCAACTCCTAGTTGAGCAAGCATTTTCTCGTGTTCTACAAAGGCACCTTGCAAGGCCAATATTCCGATTTTCATCTATTTTCCTCGCTCAGCCATGAGAATTTGGATTTCATTCTCATTGATACCAACCATGGCTTCTCCCAAATCTTCTGAGATTTGAGCTAGAATTTGAGGATTTTGATAATTCGTAACAGCCTTAACAATAGCTGCTGCACGTTTGACAGGATCACCCGACTTGAAAATTCCTGAACCAACAAAGACACCTTCTGCACCTAGCTGCATCATAAGAGCAGCATCTGCTGGTGTTGCAACTCCTCCAGCTGCAAAGTTCACGACTGGTAGTTTTCCATGTTCGTGCACGTATTGAACTAATTCTACAGGTACTTGGAGTTCTTTTGCCGCGACATAGAGTTCATCTTCACGGAGATTTTGAATGCGACGAATTTCTTGATTCATCATACGCATATGGCGGACTGCCTGAACGATGTCTCCTGTTCCAGGTTCCCCTTTTGTACGGATCATCGATGCTCCTTCAGCGATACGACGCAAGGCTTCTCCTAGGTCTTTAGCACCACAAACAAAAGGAACTTGGAATTCTTTCTTATCCACATGGAAACGATCGTCAGCTGGAGATAGCACCTCACTCTCATCGATATAGTCAATTTCGATGGCTTCTAAAATCTGTGCTTCAACAAAATGCCCAATTCGAACCTTGGCCATAACTGGAATGCTGACTGCGTCTTGGATTTCCTTGATCATCTTTGGATCGCTCATACGAGAGACACCACCAGCTGCACGAATATCAGCTGGGATTCGCTCCAAGGCCATAACAGCTGCCGCACCTGCAGCCTCTGCAATTCTTGCTTGCTCAGGATTTTGAACATCCATGATGACGCCACCTTTAAGCATCTGTGCCAAATTTTTATTTAATTCATAACGATTTTCAGTCATTTTCTCTTCCTCAATAGTTGTATTGGTAGCTACAATTTTATTTTAAGGTAGAAATGACTCAAGTACAAGATAAAAAAAATCGATTTGTCTGGGTACAATTATCTCAATCATTAAAAAAGTACCCATATAAGGTACTCTTATTTCTTAGATTTTTTAATGTTTTTAACAAGATAAAACAGATATCCTGAAACCATATAAGCAACAAAGATAGTGGCTGCCCATTTAAAGACAAAGCCCCAACCATGTTTGGTAGCATTCAAAAAGAAATAAGGGAAGGGACTATCCTTAGCATTAGGGACATCCATTTTTAGAACAAAACCGTTTAAGAGGGCAAAAATCATATAAAGCAAAGGAAGGCTAGTCCAAAGCATGGGATCAACCAACTTATATTGGCGACTCTTGTCAAAAATAATTGTATCTGCTAAAAACCAGAGAGGGACAATATAATGGCAAAGGAAATTTTCCAAACGGTAAAAATCTGTCGTCAAAGGAGCTAGCATGAAATGATAGATGACACAAGTAATCATAATACTCATAGTGACGCCACCTTTGAGACGTAGAATACCAGGACTCTGCCAACTATCACCACCACTACGCATCTTTAACAAAAGATAACCTGTAAAGAGTACAACCAAAAGGTTAGAAAGAACTGTGTAGTAAAGCAACATCCCTAAACCACCGCGCTTGGTAATCTCCAAGTATACACCGGTAAAGGCTACTATAAATAAAAAGATACGACTATAAAATATTACTTTTTCATTTTTAATCATGATTAAATCTTCTTCACAAATTCTGATTTAAGTTTCATAGCACCAAAACCATCAATTTTACAGTCGATGTTGTGGTCACCTTCTACAATACGGATATTTTTAACACGAGTTCCTTGTTTGAGATCTTTTGGAGCCCCTTTAACTTTAAGGTCCTTAATCAAAGTGACTGTATCTCCATCAGCTAGTTTATTTCCATTTGCATCGATGGCAACAAGACCTTCTTCAACTTCTGCTTGCTCAGCAGGATTCCACTCATAAGCACATTCTGGGCAAACAAGAAGTGTGCCATCTTCATATACGTATTCTGAATTACATTTTGGGCAATTTGGTAAATGATTCATGTTATCTCCTTAAAAAATTTATAATTATTTGAATGTCAAATTTTCTTTAACAGCAACTATTATACCTTAAAACAGACTATTTGACAAATCATGATAAAAAAACGACAAACCGAAATTCAGTTCATCGTTTTTATAGTTCTTACAAATGTTTTTGTGCTTCTGATTTAATTTTTTCAACAACTTCTAAAATAGAGAGTCCAGTCGTATCCAAATAGATTGCATCCTCGGCTTGCTTGAGAGGTGAAGTTTCACGATGACTATCTTTATAATCACGCGCCGCAATCTCTTCTTTCAAAGTTTCCAAATCTGTTTCGATTCCCTTTGAAAGATTTTCCTTGTAACGACGTTCCGCACGCTCATCTACAGATGCTACTAGAAAAATCTTCAATTCAGCCTTAGGCAAGACTACTGTTCCAATATCGCGGCCATCCATAACGATACCACCTTGTTGGGCAATTTCTTGCTGAAGGGCTACCAATTTTTCACGAACAGCTGGAATCGCCGCAAAAGCAGAGACAGCGTTGGTTACTTCATTTTCTCGGATTGGATTTGTTACATCTACATCTCCAACAAAAACAAGCTGTTCTCCTGTTTCAGCGCGACCAAAGCTAATCGGATATTGTTCCAATAATTCAAGAAGTTGAGATGGCTCATCTGGGTTAATTTGGTTTTTCAATGCGATGTAAGTCGCCGCACGATACATAGCGCCTGTATCCAGATAAGTATAGCCAAAGTCCTTAGCAATAATCTTAGCTACTGTACTCTTACCACTGGAAGCTGGCCCATCAATAGCAATCTGAATTGTTTTCATTGTCACTCCTATCTTGTCTTAAGGACATCACCAGGATTTGCGAACCAAGTTCCTGAAGACATATGACCAGGATTCAAGGCTTCAAGTTGAGCAATAGAAATACCTGCTCTAGCTGCAATAGCTGCCTCACCTTCACCTGCAAGGACAGTAATGGTTCCCTCAGCATTTGTATGTTCCTCTGAACTACTTGAAGAAGTTGATTCTGCTTCAGAACTTGATGCTTCAACTGAACTACTTGATGATGTTGAAGAAACTTCCTCTACCTTAGGCGCAGAAGAATCATGAAAATCTTTCAAGGCTGCCGTACGATCACTTCCACCGGATGACAGGTAGATTAGAATAGCAATCATACCGACAACGATAACAAAGAAAATACAAGCCAAAATCGTTAAAATACGATTAGCTCCTACTCCTGATTCCTTATTTCCTCTGCTTCTTCGTTCCGAACGACTTTCCTCGATGTCGTAAATATCTTCTTGCCATGGTTCCTTTTCCATACCTTACTCCTTGTTTTTTTTCTAATTTCTTATTACAATATAAATATGAAAATCACACTTATACCTGAACGATGCATTGCCTGCGGGCTATGCCAAACCTATTCTGATTTATTTGATTACCATGATAATGGTATTGTACGTTTTTACGATGATCCTGATCAGCTAGAAAAAGAAATTTCTCCTAGTCAAGACGTCTTAGAGGCTGTTAAAAATTGCCCAACTCGCGCGCTCATCAAAGACCAGTTTTAATCGTTAATGGAGATTCTATTTCTAGATCCCGCTTCTTCTAGTTTAGCATATTTTTCCAGAAAATTATAGTCTTTTGAAGGACTAATTTTTATCAAAGCCTATCTCGGCTCACTCTGTTCTTTTATCAGATAGAGGGGCCTTTTTTTTGTTTCTAGATAAATTTTACTGACATATTTTCCCAGAATACCAATGGTCAATAATTGGACACCACCAAGAAATAGAATGACAGCCATCAGAGATGTCCAGCCAGAGGTTGGATTCCCAAGCATAAGAGTACGAATAACTACAAAAAGGGTCATCACCAAAGCCATAAAACAAGACGTAAGACCAGCAACAAAGGCTAATATCAAAGGAAAATCTGAAAAATTTACAATCCCTTCGATAGAGTAGAAAAAGAGTTGTCTAAAGCTCCAACTAGTCTTACCTGCCTGCCTTTCAACATTAGGGTATTCTAGATAGTGAGTACGAAAACCAACCCAGGCAAAGAGCCCTTTAGAAAAGCGATTGTATTCTGTCAATTCTAACACTGCATCTACTACTGATTTTCTCATCATCCGAAAATCACGAAGCCCTAGGGGAAGGGCTACTGGGCTAATTTTTTGCATGAAACGATAAAAAAGATTGGCACAGAAACTACGTAGAAATGGCTCTCCCTCTCGACTAGTTCTACGAGTTCCCACACAGTCCAAATCCGGATTCTGATCTAGTAGTTCTTTCATCTCAAGCAGGAGGTTTGGCGGATCCTGAAGGTCTGCATCCATAACCACAACCAAATCTCCACTTGCTTGCTGTAATCCTGCATATAAGGCTGCTTCCTTCCCAAAGTTTCGCGAGAAAGAGATATAATGTACTGCAGAATTTTGCTCCCTATATGCCTTTAAAACTTCCAAAGTCCTATCAGTTGACCCATCATCTACAAAAATATATTCGATTTCTGTTCCCAAATCTGGAATCAGTGCTTCAAGAGTTTGATAAAAAAGAGGAAGTACTTCCTCTTCGTTTAAACATGGGACTATGATTGAAATCATCATTTTAGTCTTCAAATCCATTTGGATGTTTGCTCTGCCAACGCCACGCATCTTCACACATTTCTGTAATACCAAGTCCTGCTTCCCATCCGAGCTCTTCCTTAGCTTTTGCTGGGTCAGAATAGCAGGCTGCGATATCACCCGGACGACGTTCAACGATACGGTAAGGAATTGGACGTCCGACTGCTTTTTCCATATTTTTGATAATTTCAAGGACAGAGTAACCTTTTCCTGTACCAAGGTTATAAACGTTTAGTCCTGAATCTTTTTGAAGCTTCTTAAGGGCTGCAACGTGTCCTTTTGCTAGGTCAACGACGTGGATATAGTCACGAACACCTGTTCCATCTTCTGTATCGTAGTCATCTCCGAAGACTTGAACTTGTTCTAATTTACCAACTGCAACTTGTGTTACATATGGTAGAAGGTTGTTTGGAATACCGTTTGGATTTTCTCCTAGGTCTCCACTCTCATGTGCACCAATTGGGTTGAAATAACGAAGCAAAACGACGTTCCACTCTGAATCTGCTTTATGAATATCTGTCAAGATTTCTTCCAACATTAGCTTGGTACGGCCATATGGGTTAGTAGCTGAAAGTGGGAAGTTTTCTAGGATTGGAACAGTATGAGGATCTCCATAAACTGTTGCTGAAGAGCTGAAGATAATGTTTTTACAGTTATTTTCTTCCATTGCCTTCAAAAGGCTAACTGTTCCAGCAATGTTGTTGTCATAGTAGGCAAGAGGGATACGAGTTGACTCACCAACTGCCTTCAAACCTGCAAAATGGATAACACCTGTTGGCTCTTCTTGTTTAAAAATGTCACGAAGAGTATCTGTATCACGGATATCAGCTTCATAAAAAGGAATCTCAACTCCTGTAATTCTTTCCACTACTTCTAAACTTTTACGGCTACTGTTGACCAAGTTATCCACCACAACAACTTGGTGACCTGCTTGGATTAACTCAATGACAGTGTGAGTTCCGATAAAACCTGCACCACCTGTTACCAAAATCTTTTCTTGCATCTTTTTTCCTCGATTCTTAGATTATTTTTTTCATTTTACCATTTTTGATGGGGAATGTCATTTGCTACCCCGAAAGATTACGTAAAATAAAGTAAAACATTTACTTAATTTCTTTTCGTTGGACATACTTTGCAATCGGATAAGCTGCTGGATCCAATACTCCACTTCTATCCTGAAGCATTTGGGCTAGGTGATAGCCTATAATGGGTCCAGTTGTCAATCCTGACGATCCTAATCCACTCGCAGCAAAGACTCCTGATAGGTTTGGCACTTGTCCGAAAAACGGCGAAAAATCACTCGTATAAGCACGAATTCCCACACGTTCACCACTTATCATTGCATTTTTTAAGCTAGGATAAAACGGACTTGCTGCTTCAGCCATTTGTTGGAGCAAATTCTCATCAACTGTTAGGTCAAATCCCATGTCATTTTCATGGGTAGCTCCTAGAGATAACTTACCTCCAGGAAATGGTATCAAATCCCACTCACCTTCTGGCATAACTACAGGGTAAGCTCCCATGTCTTGTTCCACTTGGTAATCTCGGAGTTGCCCCTTTTGAGGACGAACCTCTACCTCATATCCTAAAGGCTCTAAAATGTGACCAAGCCAAGCTCCTGTGGACAAGATAACTTGGTCAAACATTTGATTGTCTATTTGATAACCCGATGCTAGCGGATTTAGACTGACCTCTTTCTTAACAACCTTTACTTGACTGGCTTTCAGTAAACGACTTACTAGGAGTTGCCCGTCTACTCGAGCTCCTCCAGAAGCATAGAGTAATCTTTCAAATCCCACTAATCCTGGAAATAGGTTACTTGCTGCCGTTTGGTCTAAAACGGCTAATTCGCCTATTAAGGGAGATTCTTCTCTACGTTGCAAGGCTAAGTCATAGAGTTCCTCGAGCTTGGAATCATCTTTTTTGAGAAGAAAGACACCAGAACGCTGGTAAAAATCAACTTGTTGACCCGATTTTTCCAAGTCAGCCAATAAATCCACATAAAAATCCGCTCCCAAGCGAGCCATCTTGTACCAAGCTTTATTACGTCGTTTAGAAAACCAAGGACTGATGATTCCTGCCGCTGCCTTGGTAGCTTGTCCGTGCCCATGATCAAAGACAGTTACTTCGACATCTGCTTCTTTAGAGAGATAGTAGGCGGCTGTTGCCCCTACAATTCCTGCACCTACAATGGCAACTTTTTTCATTGTCTTTACCTTCTAACTAGATATGATGGAATGGATTGGTCGATGCCTGACTTGCGATAACCTCTAAAGGCCAATCATTTTCTTCCTTCCATTCGTTCAGGAACGCTGCAATTTTTTCAACAAAGAGAACTTCAATATAGTGTCCTGGGTCCAGAGCCAACAAGCCGTCTGACAACATCTCTTGGGCAGTGTGGTAATAGATATCACCAGTAATGTAAACATGAGCTCCTTTTGCCAAAGCATCAGAGTAGAAAGACTGCCCACTGCCGCCACAAATAGCCACTCTTGAAATGGGTTTTTGCAAATCGCTCTCTTGATAATACACCATACGGAGACTATCTAGACCAAAGACTTCCTTAACATGGTCAGCAAATTCTTCAAACATTTGAGGTTTAATATTGCCAATACGCCCGATGCCACGTTCAGGACCTGTCTCCTGTAAATAAGTCGTCTCCTCAATACCTAACATCTGGCAGAACCAGTCATTAAGACCATTTTCAACGATATCAATATTAGTATGGCTGATGTAAACTGCAATATCATGCTTGATGAGGTCGATATAAATTTGATTTTGAGGGCGACTAGCTACCAAGTCCTTTATCGGACGGAAGATAGGCGCGTGCTTAACGATAATCAGATCAACCCCTTTTTCAATAGCTTCAGCGACTGTCTCTTCACGTATATCAAGGGCAACCATGACTTTTTGGATTTCTTTGTCTAAGGTACCAATCTGCAAACCACGACTATCGCCTTCCATAGAAAATTCTTGGGGGCAATAGGTTTCATAACGCTTAATCACTTCACTTGCTTTCATGGAGCACCTCCTTGATGGCTTGAATTTTATCTACTAGAACCTGACGTTCTTCATGATTTTTTTCTGGGATTTGACTAAGGGCAAATTCGAGCTTACTTGCTTCTCTTTGCCACTTTTGGACAAATACGGGGCTAAGTTCTTTAGATAGAAAAGGACCAAAACGGGTGTCACTTGCTGACAATTTCATTTCTCCAGCTTCCACAACTAGAATCTCGTAAATTTTTCCAGCTTCCTCTAAAATACTTTCAGCTACAATCTGAAATCCATGGTCTTGTAACCAACTACGTAACTCATCTTCACGATTATTGGGTTGAAGAATCAATCGCTCAACATTGGCTAGTTTGTCCAAGCCCTCTTCTAATATCGTAGCAATCAAACGACCACCCATTCCTGCAATAGTGATAACAGAGATCTGGTCACTTTCTTCGAAAGCTGCTAAACCATTGGCTAAACGAACCTGAATTTTCTCAGTCAAGCCATGACTTTCAACATTTCTAACAGCAGATTGATAGGGCCCCTCTACAACTTCACCCGCGATGGCAGCTTCAATATGACCTTTTTCAACTAATTCAATAGGTAAATAAGCATGGTCGCTACCGACGTCCAGCAAAACAACTCCTTGGGGAACAAAAGAAGCTACTGTTTCTAATCTCTTTGAAATCATCTTCTCTCACTTTCAAAAACTCTATTTCCTTATATTATACCATATTTTATCTAGCAATCCTGCACCTAAAAAGACCGCAATCATGGATTGCAGTCTTTCTTTATCTTTTAACTTGATAACGACTTGTCAGTATGAAAATCACAATAAAGACGAGCATCATAATGCCATAAATAGGCAATGTTTGACCTGTAAGTGTTGAAATTTCAAGCAATTTTTGGATTCTTGGAAATAGAGCAGTTCCAAGGAAGCCACCAACTGACCAAATAATCAATAGCACACGCCACAAGCTAAATGGCAAGCAAGCTCTAACTACAGACATGAAACCAATCGATGCCAATAGATAATACAAAAGTGTCGAAATTTCAATGTCGGTCCAGCCTTGACTGGTTCCAAAAATTTTAACAAAGAGAACACTAAAGACTACCATCAAGGCACTTGGTAAAGCTCGAAGCATGGATTTTCTGAGGAAGTTTTGTTCCACAGGTTTGATATTTCGTTCAAAAGTTAATACAAACGGTGGGAATCCTTCCACGAACTGGTCAATCATAGTTATCTGAATCGGAATGAATGGGAAATTCAAAATCCATTCAGTACGTCCCAACAAAGCACTGGCAATACAGATAACTGTTAGCAAGAAGGAATAGATTGTCTTAATCAAGAAAATCGGAGCAATATGGGCAATATTATTGACCACACGACGACCTTCGAAGAGAATCTCAGGAACATCATTGAAATCTGAATTCAAGAGGACCAGATTTGCAATCTGACGAGTTGCTGGGTCTCCTTCAGCCATAACAATGGAACAGTCTGCCTCACGGAGAGCTAGAATATCATTGACACCATCTCCTGTCATAGCAGTCGTATGTCCTGCTTTTTTCAGAGTTTGGATGATTAGTTTCTTTTGATGAGGCGAGACACGTCCGAAAATGGCTGTTTCCTCAGCCATGGCTATCAATTCTTCATCATTAATTTTCGAACAATCTACATAGCTCTGATAGTCTGCAAAACCTGCTTTTTGAGCAATACTTGAAACAGTGACTGGATTATCACCAGAGATAATTTTCAATCCCACTTCCTGAGAACGAAGATAGTCTAAAGTCTCAGCAGCACCTTCTCGGATTGGATCTAGAATCTCAAGCAAAGCCAAAGTCTGAACATCAGATGGCTTTTGTGGCTTGTGATGGTCAAGTTTTTCTTGACTGAGCGCTAACACCAAAACACGAGATCCTCGTTCAAGAGCTTCTCTAGCTTCAGGAACTTCAGCATCCAACAACATCTCCGGTGCGCCTAGGAAAACAGTTCCTAGACCTTCCAACTCCATTGCTCCCCATTTTCGATCACTTGAAAATGGAAGGCTAAAAATCATCGGATAAGCTACCTCTCCCGCAAAACGCTTTCGAATAGCTTGAGCAGTTGGATTTTTATCCTCACTGTGTGCCATATAACTAGTTAGTATTTTGGCAATGGCATCCTTGTCATAAGCTGGAGTAAGAGGAAGGACAGTCTCAACCTGCATCTTCCCTTGGGTGATGGTACCTGTCTTATCCAAGCAGAGCATATCTACGCGCGCCAAAGTCTCAACAGAATACATCTCCTGTACCAAAACCTTTTTCAAACCAAGCTTGATAACAGCGGTTAAGAGAGAGGTAATGGTCAAAAGGGCGATTCCCTTAGGCAACATCCCCAAAAGAGCTGTAGATGAATTGACTACAGAAGACTTCAGTGGTAAACCTTTCAAGACCAAGGCTTCAAGCAAGAGAGCAATACCAAAAGGAATGATAATTTTCCCAGTAAAGCCGGCTAACTGGTCTAGCGATTTCATGATACGAGAGTTAATTGGCTTCACCGTCTTAGCTTCAAGCATGAGTTTAGCAGCATAGTTCTCCGTCCCAACATGATGTACCTGAGCGAGGACAGAACCACTTGCAAGAAAGCTACCCGACAACATTAAATCTTCTACTTCTTTTTGCACCAAGTCGCTCTCACCCGTTAACATAGCTTCATTGACTTCTGCAAAACCTTCTAATACAATGGCATCACTTGGAATCTGATCTCCTGCTGACAAGCGAATCACATCGTCTAAAACAAGTTCTTCGGGGTCCAAAGCTATCTCTTGTCCATCACGAATTGTCGTAATTTTTTCTTTATTCAAGAGATTGAGTTTATCAACCATATGTTTAGCTCGTAGCTCGGTAACAATCCCAGAAAATGCATTAAAGCAGATAACCGCAAAGAAAACTAGATTGCTCCAAGCTTGAACAAAGGCGAGCGCTAAGGCAATGGCAAAGTTTAAAGCATTGAATAAAGTAAAGACATTTCTCTTCACAATCTGCCATGTACTAGTACTAGCTGAAGCTTGGAAATCATTGACCTGTCCCTGTTTCTGACGTTCTTTGACTTCTGATTGGTTTAATCCCATCATTTTATTTTTATCCATAAATTCTATCATATCATTTTTTTTTGAATATTTCTAATTTCATATAAAGAGCTGTTCAGCCTATACAAAAAAACATTTGCCTGTACTAGTATGATAAGGTATAATAAAAGAAAGAAAACTGAAGGAGACACCATGTTTTATACTTATCTACGTGGGCTTGTTGTCTTGATCCTATGGTCTATCAACGGTAATGCTCACTATCATAATACTGATAAAATTCCGAGTCAAGATGAAAACTATATCCTCGTTGCCCCCCATCGTACCTGGTGGGATCCAGTCTATATGGCCTTCGCTACCAAACCGAAGCAATTTGTATTTATGGCTAAAAAGGAACTCTTTACCAACCGTATCTTTGGCTGGTGGATTCGCATGTGTGGTGCCTTTCCAATCGATCGTGAAAATCCTAGCGCTTCTGCTATCAAATACCCTATCAATGTTCTTAAAAAGAGCGACCGCTCTCTCATCATGTTCCCAAGTGGCAGTCGTCATTCCAACGATGTTAAAGGTGGTGTTGCTCTCATCGCTAAAATGGCCAAAGTACGAATCATGCCAGTTACCTACACTGGTCCGATGACTTTAAAAGGGCTCATTAGTCGTGAACGTGTCGACATGAACTTTGGAAATCCTATTGATATTTCTGACATCAAAAAAATGAATGAAGAAGGTATTGAGATGGTTGCAGACCGCATCCAATCTGAATTCCAACGTTTAGATGAGGAAACGAAACAATGGCACAATGATAAGAAACCAAATCCACTTTGGTGGTTTATCCGTATCCCTGCCCTTATTCTAGCTATTATCGTAGCTATCATCACCATCATTTTTAGCTTTATCGCAAGCTTTATCTGGAATCCAGACAAAATAAAAGAAAAATTAGGATAAAAGAAACAGTGGCTTAGGAGCTATCTCCTTAAGCCTTTTTTTGAGCGGAAATCCGATTATTTTTTAAAGAAATAACTTATTGACAAAGATTTGAAACTATAGTATACTTTTTAAGTAAGCTGATTTAGCTCAGTAGGCAGAGCGCATCCATGGTAAGGATGAGGTCGCCGGTTCGATCCCGGCAATTAGCATTGTTGATCAGTTCCTTAATAGGGAGCTGATTTTTTCTTGACATTTTATAGACCTTATAGTAGAATAGACAATGCGATGAGTCGATATGTAGCGAGAGCTACTATTGAGCATAGGAGGTCATAACGCAGGAGCGGACCTTGAGAAATTGTGTGAACCGATTTCTCACATGGAGATGCCTCTCAGGCTTTCTGGTTTTACCAGAGAGCTTTTTTTATTTTTCTGAGTCCTACTAGGCCGCATCTTTTGTCTTTTCCTTCCGACAATAAACATCTATAACTTCACTCAGTTATATGCTTATAGGCTTTTTATTGTAACAACTTTTCTTTAAAAACAATCCTTGCTAAGATTAACCATTAAGATACTGAAGTGACCAATGAAAGCTCCACTCACATGACTAAAAACATGGAGAATGCAGTTTTAGATCTTTTAGATTCAATATCATCAAATAGGAAAAAAAAGTTTTGTCCCTCTGATACAAAAAAGACCTATCATACAAGCGATGAAGCTTGATATGATAGGCTTTTTAATATTGGATTAACGTACAGTACGGATACGCATTGTGTTTGTACGAACAGCTTCACCAAGTGGTACACCTGCAACGATAACGATATCGTCACCAGATTGTACAAGACCTGCTTCAACTGCTTTACGTTCTGCGATTTCGAACATGTCGTCAGTTGATGATGGAGCATCTGTCAACATTGGGATAACACCCCAGTTCAACATCAATCCACGTTCTGTCAATTCGTCGAATGTCAATGCCAAGATATCAGCATTTGGACGGTATTTAGAGATCAAACGTGCTGTGTGACCAGTCTTAGTAAGAGTTACAACCAATTTGATATCCATTGAGTTTGTAGCATCTTTAACTGCTGAAGCCATAACTTCTGTCTTAGAGTTACGTTCAAATGAATCTGAGTTCAAACGTCCGTATTCGTTAAGAAGAGTTTGAGCATTCTTATCGATAGTTGCCATTGTACGAACAGACTCAAGTGGGTATTTACCATTTGCTGACTCACCTGAAAGCATTGTTGCGTCAGTTCCGTCAATAACAGCGTTAAATACGTCTGATACTTCTGAACGAGTTGCACGTGGTTTTTCAGTCATTGTTTCAAGCATGTTTGTTGCAGTGATAACAACTTTACCAGCAGCGTTCACTTTAGTAATGATCATTTTTTGGTAAACTGGAACCATTTCGAATGGTACTTCGATACCCATGTCACCACGAGCGATCATGATACCGTCAGCAGCTTCGATGATTTCATCCAAGTTGTCGATACCTTGTTGGTTTTCGATTTTAGCGAACAATTGAACATGTCCGTTCCCAGTTTCTTCACAGATTGCACGAACTTCGTTAACGTCTTTTGCAGTACGTACGAATGAAATCGCGATGAAGTTGATTCCTTGCTCAAGACCGAAGCGGATATCGTCGTTATCACGTTCAGCAAGTGCTGGGAAAGGAATTTTAGTGTTAGGGATGTTCACACCTTTTTGTTTAGCGATGATACCATCGTTTTCAACTTCTACGACAAATTCGCGAGCTGCATCGTCTTTTTCGATAACACGAAGACCAAGTTTACCATCGTCAATCAATACTTGGCGTCCAACTTCAACATCATCATAGATGTCAAGACCACCAGCTACGTTCAAGGCAATAACTTCACGAGTTGATTGGATACCTTGTTTAGTAGCAACACGGATTTTTTCACCAGTTACGTAAGAATATTCTTTAGCGTCGCCTTCGAACAATTCTGTACGGATTTCTGGACCTTTTGTATCAAGAAGGAAACCAACTTTTTTACCTGCAATTTTTTCTGCAAGTTTAACAGTAGCCATACGGTCACCTTGTTCTTGATGGTCACCGTGTGAGAAGTTGAAGCGGAAAGTGTTAGCTCCAGCTTCGATCAATTTAGCGATATTTTGTGCTGATTCTTCAACATCAAGTTTACCACTCCAGTATCCATCTTCACCGTATTTCTTACCACCACGGATTTCTACCGCTGGACCCAATGTTGCAACGATTTTTACACGTTTGTTCATGATTTTGTGACTCCTTTATATAATTCGACCTTTTATGGTCATTTTACCAGATTAGTTAAAGTTGATTAAGACAAGCTCTTGTTTAAAGCAGAAAGTTCAATATCAGCTTTGTGAGGGTTGTTAACAACGATCTTACCATCAGCTGTTAGGCTAAATAAAGCTCCTTCTTCTGCAGTTCCAAGAATTGGATTTTCAACCATTTTCTCATTGCGAATACCGACAGCAACACCACCGATTCCTTGTTTAAGGAGTTTAACAGCATGTGCGCCCATACGAGATGCCAATACACGGTCACGAGCAGTTGGTGAACCACCACGTTGGATGTGACCAAGTTCTGTCACACGAAGATCGCTTGTATCTCCAGCTTCTTTTAGTTTTTGACCAAATTCAGCTGCTGACATGACACCTTCTGCTAAAACGATAATGTTGTGTTTTTTACCGTGTTCATATCCAGATTTGATGCTTGCTACGATATCTTCAAATTTGAAGCCTTCTTCAGGGATAATAATTTCGTCAGCACCTGTTGCAATACCTGCCCAAAGAGCGATATCCCCAGCGTTACGTCCCATTACTTCAACAACGAAAGTACGACGGTGACTTGATGATGTATCACGAATCTTATCGATGGCATCCATTGCAGTTGTTACTGCAGTGTCAAATCCGATTGTAAAGTCAGTACCTACGATATCGTTATCGATTGTTCCAGGAAGTCCAATAGCAGGGAATCCATGCTCAGTCAGGCGCATAGCTCCATGATAAGAACCGTCACCACCGATAACCACGACACCTTCGATGCCGTGTTTTTTCAATTGCTCAATCCCTTTAAGTTGACCTTCAAGTTGTGCAAACTCAGGGTAACGAGCAGAGTGAAGGAAGGTACCACCACGTGAAATGATGTCTCCTACTGAAGCAGCATCAAGTGGATAAATCTCACCAGCAACCATACCAGCGTATCCATCATAGATACCAAAAACTTCCATTCCTTCTGAGATTGCTTGACGAACTACTGCACGGATAGCAGCATTCATACCAGGGGCGTCCCCACCACTAGTCAAAACAGCAATACGTTTCATTTGGTTTTGCTCCTTTTTCTTTTAACATTCTAACTGATTATACCATATTTAAAGTTAAAATTCTTTTATTTTCATTGATTTTTAACGATAAATCGTTTTCATAACAATCTTACTCAAAGATTCCTGTAAACCAGCGTCTTTTGCAACTAAATAACCAGGCAAAAGAACATTTTTTTGTTCATTTTCATAACGAATGACAACAGGAATTTGTCCCTTATTCTGATCTAAAATATGATAAATTTCAGAATCATGATCATGATTAGCTACCTGAATCCAAAAACGCTCACTCACTGCTTCTTTGAGACTATTTAAGATTAGTTGAAGACGACCATCTCTAGCCTGAACTTTTCCATTTAGATAGTAGAAGCTTCCTTCGTGTAGAAAATCTTTGAATTGCCGGTATCGATCTGCAAATACTGTAACTTCTAACTTAGTCTTACTATCACTGACTTGTAAGAAGGCCATATTTTCACCTTTTTTTGTCCGAATGACACGAATAGATTGGATCTCAACAAGAACAGTAGTCGCTTGTCCTTCAGATAGCTCTCTTAAGCTTGTGATGGGGTATAAAGGATTCTTAGATAACTGTACCAAAGGATGCTGACTGATCCCAACTCCTAACCACTCCTGCTCCTTACGGAACTTCTCAACTTCTGTAAAATCTTCAGTCTCAATCCAATTGTAACTACTATCAGCAAATAAACTTCCTAGTTCTTCCACAAAAATGAACAGAGTAGGTAAGTTGGATAAGATTTTTTGGCGATTTTTTTCAAAACTATCAAATAAACCAATCTCGACCAGAGGTGTCAATAGACTTAATTTCTGATAATTTTTAGGTAAGCGTGTGACAAAATCTTCAACACTTGTAAAAGGACGATTGTCTAAGATCCAATAGGCAAAATCACGAGGCATTCCCTTGATACTCTTTAAGCCCAAATGAACTGTTTTTTCTGCCAGCTTGTCCTGAAAAGGTACCGTATTGATAGATGAGGGCGCAAGTTCAAAGCCCATCTCAAGAGCATCGAGGATATAGTCTCCACTTGCATAATTGAGCATTACTTGATAGAAGATTGCTGGATAATGTGTCTTAAAGTAGGCAAGCTGAAAGGCTAAAGCTGCATAAGCATAGGCATGGGAACGGTTAAAACCATAACCAGCAAATTTTTCCATGACAGCAAAAACCTGCTGAGCCTGCTCTGCTCCGTGGCCTTTTTTAAGGGCACCTTGAATGAAGCTCTCTTGCATTTGATGCATTTCCGCAGCATTCTTTTTCCCCATAGCCCGACGTAAAATATCGGCCTTTCCAAGACTAAAGCCAGCGTAGCGTTGGGCTACTTGCATCACCTGCTCTTGATAGAGCATGATACCATAGGAAGGAGCTAAAATATCTTCTAGCACAGGATCAAGAACTGTTACCTTTTCTTTGCCATGTTTTCTAGCAACAAAGTTATCGATATAGTCGCTTGCTCCAGGTCTGTTAAGAGAAGTCGTTGCCACTACTTCTTCAAAGCTTTCAGGCTTCACGCGCTTTAATAAGCGAATAGCACCAGGTTGTTCAAACTGAAAGATTCCCTTTGTCTTCCCAGCTGCAAAAAGAGCCAAAGTTTCCCTATCCTCAAGGTCAATATCCTCAATCTTTAGCTGAATTCCTTGAGTTTCAAATAAGAGCTCCTGCATTTTTTGAGCGAAGGTGAGGTTTCGTAAGCCCAAGAAATCCATCTTGAGCAAGCCATTTCCTTCAACTCCATGAGCATCATACTGGGTAATGAGCATATCCTCACCATACTTAAGAGGAATATAGTCCGTTAGATTTTTGTCACTAATCACGATACCCGCAGCATGGATGGAAGTTTGCCGAGGATAGCCTTCTATATTTTTAGCAATTTCAAAAGCCTTTTGGTACTCAATCTTACCTTGAATCAGTTGTCTAAATCCTAGATTCCCTTCATAGGCGCTTGTCAAGGTATCTTTAAATCCAATTTTTTTGGTTATGGATGTCAACTCATACTCGGGAACACCATACCGTTTAAAAACATCTCTGATGGCCTGTTTAGCACCAAAGGTTGAGTAGGTGACAATCTGAGCAGCGTGAATACTACCATAACGGTCACGAACATAGCGAATAAACTCTGGACGATAGATATCGGGAATATCAATATCGATATCGGGCATGGTATAACGTTCACGATTTAAAAAGCGCTCAAAGATAAGATTCTTAGCTACAGGATCAATACCAGTAATATTTAAGGCATAGGCCACTAGACTTCCAACTGCAGACCCACGTCCCATTCCCATATAATAACCCTGAGAACGACCAAAACGTAAGAGATCCCAGACAACCAAGAAATAGTCATCGAATCCCATGTCATGAATCACAGATAGTTCTTCTTCCAAACGAGACTGATAAACTGAATCTAGTAAGCCTTTCTGTTCCAAGCCCTTAATAGCTCTCTCCCTTAATTCCTCAACAGCTGGTCTCTCTGGATTGAAACGAGGAAGCTTGAGGCTACTATCAATCTCATAGGAAGCTTCCTTGATTAATCTTGCAAGATTTTCAAGCGCGAGTGGAAATTTCTCTAAAAAAATCTGTTCTAAACGGTCAGCAGGTAAAAACAAGCCTTGTTGCGCTTGAACATCTACCTCTCGTAAGGTCACATTTTCCTTAATCGCCTTGAGCATTTGAAGCGTTTCTAAATCCTCAGGTTCGAAAGAATTAACACGATAAAGTGGTAGGATGGGTTGAGAAAAATTCGACTGAGCTGTATCTGGATACACCCCGATATAATAATCATGTCCCAAATCTAAGTGAGCTATTTCATGGAAATAGGGAACAATAACACAAACATCTTCTAGATAGGGAGAAAAATCAGTCCATTCCTTTTTACCTGTCATTTTTTGACTCGAAAGTTTCATGAGATTTCGATAACCATGATTTGATAGGGCTAGAAAGCGCAGATCAATCAGTTCCTTCTTATGATGAACGGTCATCTCAAGTCCTAATAAGGGCTGGATTCCTTGCTTTTGGCACTCTTTGATAAAATAATAGGCTCCATAGAGATTGTCAACATCCATGATTCCAAGTGCTGAGTAGCCGTATGCTTTCCCTTGGTCAACATACTTCTGAATGGAAATCATACTCTCCATGAAACTATAAACCGTTTTTGTATCAAGTTGTGCAATCACTCGCTATCACCTCCCTTTTTCTTCTTATATTATACCATTTTAGAAAATAGAAAAACAATTTCTTTCTTCCCTTGTAGAAAAAAGAACCACAGCTGAATTAACTGTGATTCTCACTTATCATTCTATTTCCAAGATAGGATTTGTAGCTGTCAGGTGACTGATCTTGCCACTAACACCGAAATATTCCTCAATTTTAGTATGTAATTCTAGCATTGCTTCCCGAGCTCTTGATGCCTGTTCTTCATTGATAGCTTCAATGACTAAAACAGCATCTTTGGTTTCTTCTGTTAACATGGTTCTTTGGGCTTCACGCCAGTTTAAACACCGACAAACCGCACCTTGTTCATCAAAATAAATCATTTCATCAGCTAAGGCAGGAGCATCACTTTCAGCCCCTAGTGGAAAGAAGGATTCATTCCCTTGAGCTCTCCCAAGACATAAGTCACCAACAATCTTAGCTAAATCCTCTCCCCCACAAGGAACAGCGTAAGAAAGTGAAACACTATTATAGATATCTACCAAAGGATTTATTGGATTAAATTCTCTTCCTTGACTTACACGCTTTAATAAGGCTTCGATAGAAGAACGAGCACCTTTTTTGGTTTTGAATTTTGTGAATGCCTGACGCCATTCTTGAATCACTTCATTCTGAGTGAAATTTTCATCTGCTATAAAAGTCTGAGCTTTTTTTGCTCCTTCATCTAGTAAAGCTTTAAAATATGGATCCTCATTCTCATCAATAGTATTGTTGAGACCTTTTACCACCAATACAGAGATTTGAGCATCTGGAAATAGTTGCCAAAAATCATCTTTTACATGAACTTTCATGACCTTGTCTCCATTCTTTTTCTTTCATTCTACCACAAATTCAAAAAAAGAGTCTGGGACAAAAGTCCTAGCCTCTCAATTATCTTTGGATTTTCGAGCAAGACGCAGTGGTTGAGTGGGCTCTACTACACTGATTTCATCAGCTTTTACAGCCCTACTCAACTGTGCGGAGGTGGGACGACGAAATCGAATTCTAACGAATTACCGATTTCTGTCCCACTCTCACGAACTATAATGAATTTTCACGAATCACTTCTACCTTGTATCCATCTGGATCTTTGATAAAGTAATAGTTTGGTTGAGTCCCTGGAAGTCCATTAGGTGCTGTCACTTCGTATCCTTTGTCGCTATGTTCTTTGTGAAGAGCCTCAAGATCAGGTGTACTTAGGGCGATGTGAGCAAAACCGTCACCGACAACATAAGGTCCATGATCATAGTTGTAAGTCAACTCCAACTCATAATCATCACCTTCAAGTCCAAGATAAACAATAGTGAATGCATAGTCTGGAAAGTCTCTACGACGTAATTCCTTAAAACCAAAAGCATCCTGATAAAAAGCGATTGATTTTTCAAGATTTTCAACTCGCAAGCAAGTGTGTAGCATTTTAGAAGCCATTTCATTACCTCTTTCATTTTAATAATTCTATTATACTCTTATTTAGGAAAATTTACTAGGAAATTAAACCATAGATCTTTACTCAATACTTCAGTTCCAGTCAGTACTCTCACCATTTTCCTTACGAATATTTCGTACAAGGACTATCAACAAGAGGATAAAGACTACTTCTAGAAAGAAGAAGGCAAACTCACTGTTCTGTAAAAGAATATCTGGTTCAATTTGTTTGCTAAGTAGCTCTAACGCCGGCCCAAAGAAAATTCTATAAAAACGTCTTAAGAAAATGAAGAGTTGTAAGCTATAAATCATAAAGATTTTTTTAACAGCTAAAGTCGAGCGCCTCTCTTTTGTAAAGTAAGACAAGGCAATTGCATTTATAAATAGTAATAAGCTTAAGGAAAATGTTTCTTTACTCATTATAAGTGGACTAAACAAGTTCACTCGGTTTTCAAAATATGGTACTAAACGAAACAATTGCAAACTCAAAAAACAAGGGATCCCAACTTCCTTAATACCGACTTCCTTCGCAGAAGCAGGCACACTGAAATCTATGAATTTATATAAGAAGAGGAAAAAAACATTTATAAATAGAAAGAAATACAGGAATAGCACAGCAATAACGAATTCGTTATGCAATATTAAGGAGGTTATGAATCCAGTAGTCAGCAAAAAACCAACAGAATGGATTTTATCAATAGGATAATCCCAAATAATTTTACTATCCACTTTTAGATCACCAATGAAAGTAAAAAGAGTAATGAAACATAGAGCAGCCATTAATCCAAGAGGTAATGAAGGGAGGAAAAAGATAAGAGACAAAATTCCTAGAACCCAAAAAGTTAAGTTGTAGTACAATTTTGGTTTTATCCATCTTGCAATCAACCCTGCTTCGATAATTCTTTGTTGCCTTTTCAATAAAAAGAAGTAAAAAAGTGATAGCATACCAATATAGACCCAGGTATTAGAACCAGCTTTTTCATTGAAACTTTGTATCAGACTAAAAATAGTCAGAAGCCCAAAGATAGCCAAAAGGTGCTTGTTTATTGCAGATAGTCCCTTTTCCCAAATCATAAAAGGTACTATTGACTTGGGATAACAGAGTTCGTAGGCATAAGCAGTCATCTCTTCTAGTTTTTGATCGGTTTCCTCTGTCATCATCTGAGGGGATATTTTTGACGTAGGAAATACTCCAAGAATATATCTCAAGAGTTGTCCATCTTTGAAGCGATGATACTCCCTATACAACTGCTCCAAAAAGACAGTAATTATTCGAGGTTTGACTTTAAGATATTCCTTCCACTTATCCCAGTCATTGATGAGATCATCACTACTTATTATCCTTTCTACAAGAAGATAGCCCTCATGATACCAGTACTCAAAATTTTCTTTTTTATTTAGTTCAAATTCCTGTACTAGAGCAGGATAAGATTGAACAATTTTCCAGAATTGCAGTTTCTTCAAATAGAAACTATCTTTTTCAGTACTGTAGTTCTCTACAAATGGAAGAATCAGAGACAAAACTTTAGTATTTGTTAGAGGATAGACATCAATCTTTTCTAATAAAGCAAGTAATATTGATTTGTCCTCTACCTGCTCAAATAGGGTTTGCCAATCTCGTAAAAGGCTATATTCATCAGAATAGTAAGCATAGAGGAGATGATAAAAGGCTAGCTCAACCTCTTCAGAATCTGCGAGAGAGAATTGTTGTAAATCAATCTTTTCATTCGATTCCTCTTTTAATACCTCAATGTAAGCTACTAATTGTTCGTAGGAATCTTCATCCACTTCATCTAAATTTTGCTTGATTTTCTCAAGAATGTAGCTTAAAACTGAAATACTCTCGATTATTTGGCATTTTCGATTCACTTGAAAGAGAACTATGCTAGAAACATAAGGGTGTTTAAAGTAATCTATCCAAGTTCTGATTTGATTTGCTTTTTGACAATCATTCAAAATATCTTGACACCAAAGATAAGAATCGTAAAATTGATCAGTTTCCTTTTTTGCAGTTTCCATAGGACTGCCATTTTCTTTGGCAATAGCCCTTCGATTTTGCCAATACTTGAGCTTATAATAGTAGCCCCAGTCTCGATAATCGATCATATATTCTTCTAAGAGAGGAAGTAAGATAGCAAAATGTTCATATCGATTGAAAATATAGACATCCATTTCTTCGAGGACTGCTTTTACAATATTCATGCTATAGCGGTAATGGTAAAAGAACTGCTGCCACAGATTTGCTTGCTCTTCAAAGCTATAGTCAGCATTCCCTAATATACTATCAATAGATGTTCGAATTAAATAGGCAGTATCTCTATAGTCGCTAAAATCAAGCGAGCTTGATTCTTCTTGCTCCTGCTGTGATTCCTTTTCATACTCAAAAGTATCAAAGTTGGGTGAATTCACTCTTGTTTCATTTGACTTCTCTTGTCTCTGCCATTGATGCTGTTCAAAACCAGTTCTTGTATCAGATTCTTGGCCAATTTTACTAGATCGTGCATAAGCTAAAGCTTCTTGGTAAGCTTGAACAATTTCTTGATAAAGTTCCGGTTGGTCTTCTGGATGGTATAAGCGAACCAGTTCAGCGTAGCGTCTCCTGATAACCTTGACATCTTGAGTTGGCTCTATCCCTAAAATTTTCCAAATATTCATACCATCGCCTTCCTATAATCCTCTCTCTAAAAGTTCCAAGTAACTAGAGAAAGCTTGATAGATTTTAGGAAGATGGTGAATAGAGGAATGTTTAACATCTTCCTCAAATTGCCTTGTGGCTGTCATCAGTTCTTCCCTTTTTACTCCTAAAATCATGCTGTAGAGACGATTGGCTTTCTCAATCAAGAAGCGATAGACCTCTGTTTCCTGAGCATTAATCTTATAACGAGCCAAGGCGTCTTGTGTTTCCTTAATTTCTTGATCTGTCAAAGTAATGCTCTCTTGCAAGATGACATGATTGAAAACTTCCTGTGTTGTATCTATCTTCACTTCAACATCTAAAATACCATTCAAATCATAGGTAAAGCGAACAGTAAGCCCTTCATGTTCCTTATGATTGATGGGAACTGGAACATCAAGTTCCCCCAGGAACAAGTTTTGAGAAGCCTTCATCATCTCTCCTTGATAGACCTGTACTTTCACATGACTTTGTCCCAGTTCTGATGTGTAATATTGTTCAACACGTGATGTAGGTAAAGTAGAATTACGCTCGATAATTGGTGAAAAATGACCACCAACAATCTCAATTCCAAGTGTAAATGGGCAGATATCAGACAGCAGTAAGTCACGTATTTCTCCCTGACGCTCCTTGATTCCTGCAAGAAGGGCACACCCTTGTGCAATCATTTTATCAGGATCCCCTGATACTTCAACCTCTTGATTGATACAGAATGATAGAAAATCTTGCACCAATCTTAATTTTGAAGTACCTCCAACAAGAATAAAATTATCAGATGAAACCTGACTATTGCGAGCATCCATCAAGGCTCGATCCAAAACAGCCTTAATGCGCACTAGTAGGGGCTGACAAAGTTCGTAAAAACGTTGATAGCTTAAGTCGAGCTGATATTCTTTATTATGGTCAAAGACGGACATCCGGACTTCTTCTTTTTCATTTAAGTCTAATTTTGTTTTCTCAGCCTGTAGTAGGATTTTACTATAGAACTCTCGCGAAATAGACTCCTTTTTTAATTGATTAACATCCATGAATTCCTCAGCAATTGTTGCAGTGAAGTCTTCTCCTCCCAAGCGATTATCTCCTGCGATAGAAACAATCTCAACAACATTATCAAACAACTCAACTACTGAGATATCCAGCGTCCCACCACCAAAATCGACTACGATAAAAGAGGCATCATCAATCTCAGTCTCTAATTTTTTAGCAAGAGCAGCTGCGGATGGTTCATTAATAATGCGGTCAATTTTAATACCTGCAAATTTTCCTGCTAGTTTTGTCGCATAACGTTGAGCATCGTTAAAATAAGCTGGTACACTGACAATGACTTCATCTACTTTTTCACCAAGGAAAGTCTCTGCATCATCTACCAACTTACGAATAATAAAAGAACTTAATTCTTCAGCCGTATAAGAGCTATTTCCCAATAAGATTTTATGACTGGTTCCCATAAAGCGTTTAAATTGAGCAATTGTTTTATCTGGATGAGTAACCAATCGTTCCTTTGCAATTTTCCCTACAATGATTTGGTCATTATCGTCCAATGCAACAACAGATGGAGTTAAATATTCTCCAAATGCATTTGGAATTAGTTTTACTTGACCATCTTGATAAACACCTACCAAAGAGTTAGTCGTTCCTAAATCAATACCTACAATCATCTTGTCTAAACTCCATCTTTTTCTAGATATTTCTATTATACAGGAAAACTCCTACTTTTGAATAGTAAATCTTTCCTCCTATATTTAAATCCAATTTATAAGTATTAAAAGAAAAAGAAAAAGTTTCAATCCAACTCCAATGGTTAAAAACCAAAAGAGCCAGAATGAAACTTTTAATAATTATTTACCAAGTTTTGCTTTAGCTGCATCTGCAAGAGCTGTGAAAGCTGCTGCATCGTTAACAGCCAAGTCAGCAAGCATTTTACGGTTAACTTCGATCTCAGCCAATTTCAAACCATGCATCAATTGTGAGTATGAAAGTCCGTTCATACGAGCTGCCGCGTTGATACGTGTGATCCACAATTTACGGAAGTCACGTTTCTTTTGACGACGGTCACGGTATGCATAGTAGTAAGAGTTCATTACTTGTTCTTTTGCAGTACGGAACAAGATATGTTTAGCTCCATAGTAACCTTTTGCTAATTTAAGAATACGTTTACGACGTTTGCGTGATACAACGCCACCTTTAACACGTGCCATTTATATTTCCTCCAAATATTTCCTAGAATTCTTTACTTACAAATACTCGATTATTTCAAGCGAGTAAGCATTGCTTTGATACGTTTGAAATCTCCTGCATGCACCATAGATGCTTTACGAAGATGACGACGTTGTTTTTTAGTTTTTCCGTGGAAACGGTGAGATGTGTAAGCACGGAAACGTTTAAGTCCACCAGAACCTGTACGTTTGAAACGTTTAGCTGATGCGCGGTGTGTTTTTTGTTTTGGCATGATTTTTTCTCCTTTATTTAACTTTCTGACAATTATTTTTTGTCAGTTGCTGGGGCCAACTGCATGAACATTTGGCGTCCATCCATTTTAGCACGTTGTTCGATGATAGCAATATCTTGAGTTGCTTCAGCGAAGTCGGCTAAAACTTTTGCACCAATCTCTTTATGGGTGATCATACGCCCCTTAAAGCGAATGGATACCTTCACTTTATTCCCTTTTTCAAGGAATTTGCGAGCATTGCGAAGTTTAGTTTCGAAGTCACCCTTGTCAATAACTGGGCTCAAACGAACTTCTTTCACGGTAACAACGCTTTGTTTCTTGCGTTGTTCTTTTTGTTTCTTCTGGTACTCAAATTTGAACTTGCCGTAGTCCATAATTTTTGCAACAGGAGGTTTAGCTTGAGGTTGAATGAGAACCAAGTCCACATTAGCTTCGTCCGCAAGTGCTTGCGCTTCGCTTAGTGGTTTGATACCCAATTGCTCACCTTCAAGACCGATTAAGCGAACTTCGCGTACACGAATTTCATCATTGATGAATAAGTCTTGCTTTGCTATGGTTTTCACCTCTTTTTTTAGTTTAGAGAAAAACAAGAGCGGACTTGCTAACGCAAATCCGCACTACATGATTATAGTTCATTTCTGAAACTTGATCCGTAGGGGCCAGACAACGTTAGTCGCAAGGCGAGAAGTTCTCACTTCTGCTTTTCTCAACTTTTATATAATATCAAGTTTTCCCCTACTTGTCAAGATAAAAACTATCTTTTTTTAATTTTTTTCTATTTTATCGACTTACAAACTATTGATTACGAGAATAGTAAATCTCATGTGGCTTCAAACGAGTATTCAGTAGCTCTGATACAGTCACGAAACTATAGCCTTGTTCCTGTAAATACTCAATTACTTTTGGTAGCGAATTAACTGAAGGCTGATGGATATCGTGTAATAAAATAATAGACCCATCGCTCGCTTGGTGTTGGATTTCTGTAAAAATAGCAGCTTCATTTTTACTCTTCCAATCCAAACTATCCACATCCCATAAGATAAAACTTAAATCAAGGCTATTGCGAATATCATCTGAAATCGCACCATATGGCGGACGCATCAATTTTGAACTTTTTCCAAGGACATTAGTAATTGCAGCTTCTGTATCCGTAATTTGTTTCTTGGCGTCTTCTAGGGAAAGTTGCGTCAAGACTGGGTGGTTCCAACTATGGTTTCCAACTTCATGACCTTCATCCTGCATACGTTTGAGAATTGCCTCATTTCCTGCGATGTTCTTACCTTGGACAAAGAAAGTTGCTTTAATTTTGTATTTAGCCAAGGTATCCAATGCCTGTGGTGTTGTATTTCCATCAGGTCCATCATCAAAAGTAAGAGCAACTACTTTTTTATTCTTCTCAGCTTGGACAGTTTTATAAAGTTCTGCGTCTTTTTCTGTTAAGTAAGATGCTTCGATAAAATCAAAGAAATTGGAGATCGGCATTGCAATTTCTTCTCCATTACCCGATTGTTTGGTTGGGTAAAGAAGCAACTGGCTATCCTTATAGGCAAACTTCCAGGTTGTCAAATCCATAGCTGAAAAATCAGCTATTACTTGATCGACAAGCGTTTGCTCAACCTTTTTGTCAAGGAGTGTAGTCTTGATATCCTCTAGTAACTTTTCCTTAGCCTTGCTGGCATCTGTAAAGAGCTGATCAAGAGTGAAAGGATTACCATCTTCTTTAAGGTAAAGTTGTTCCAATGAAGTGTTTTCCAATTCAACAACATTAGAATTACTTACGTCATAGGCCTGTTTTTTTATAAGGTGACTCTCAATACCTTTGATAGAGGATGAATCTTTCTCAGAGTAGTAAAAGATCAAATGTTCTTTATCTTCTACCTTATCCGTGATATCTTTTACTATGATATCCTGAACAGAGGTAATGACCTTGTCCCCCGTCATAGGATAATAGGTGACAACCTCTGTCTTCCCCTTACGAAAATGGTCCTTCTGACTTCCTTTTAAATAGGAATCATCCTTTTCTTTTTTCAGTGCTTCAATTCTTTGTTCAAAAGCTTGCTTGGTCAGAACTTGATAAGCGATAGTTCCACCTAATGCTATGATTGTGAAAAATAGAAGCCCCACAGTAATCCATAAATTTCTTTTCTTCTTGTCGTTTGTTCTACGGTTAGTTCTCTTTTTTGTCATAGTCTTATCATATCAAATCAAAACTATAATTTCAATGAAAAATAGGAAAATGTCCATTTTTTAGGAAAAGAAAGGTAAAAGAAAAGTCCTGGATTTCCATAGGACTTTTTTTGATTTTATTAGAAACGAATAGTTTCTCTTGTTTTTTCATAAGAAGAAACGAAGCGATTTGTTACTCCTGGTTCAGCTACTTCCAAAGCTTGGGAAATCTTTTCGAAAGCTGCTTGATAATCAAAAGCATTTTCAAAGATTTCTAAAGATTCGTGGAAGGCTTGTTGGATCCCTTCATCAAATGATCTGTAGCGATTAGAGTATTGAAGCAATTGTTCAGTCAAGGTAGCGTATTGTACGATGCTGTATGTCTCTGTTTCCAGAATTTCCATATCGTGAGTCGCGATTTCTAGGATACGGTTGACAGACTCAATGTTGACTTGCGACTGTTCTAACTCTGCCATCAAGTCTTCGGTACTGTGGCTAGCTGCAAAGAACAATTTCAAGAAGTTCTGTGGTATTCCTGGAAGATTTCTCTTTTCCATGTATCGCTTAATGGTGTGGAGGCGATTAACGTAGACATTTGCTTTTTGACGAGCGTTGACATCGTCTTTTTCAATTTGCACCAGACGTTCACTAACTGAAACTTGATCATCTTCAATTTCTTTTAATGTAGCTTGAACATTTTCTAAACGTTCTTCTAATACAGAGTAAGCTTCAGAATATTCCTCTTGTTCTGAGGTCATATCACTGATAGTGATTTCTAAAGAATCTAGGTCTGCTTGAAGACGACGGACGTGATTTACATCACTCTCAGACATCAAGTAGGTCTTGCTCAAGCGTTCAATATCTTTCACCAAGACCTGATTGTTATCTTTTAAGTGGTCAAGATAGGTTGGAAGTGTTGCTAACAAGTTCTCAACAACCTTATGGGAAGCAATCTCTCTCGTAAAAATATCATAAAGAGCATTGATTTCTTCTTGAATCTGAGTATTTTCATATTCAGCATTGTCCAATTCCAATTTTTTAATATTTTCTTGGTTGTTCTTCAATGCTTCATACAATAACTGCAAACGAGATTCAATGTCAGTTTCTACAAAGTGATAGTTGGCATCAAGCAACTTACGATAGCCAGCCTCTAGATCTTCCAATTGGTCTGGTAGACTAGTTGTTAGATCAGCAACAATTGCAGGAATTCTATCCACAATATGAGTCAAGGCAAGGATATGATTTTCAGCATTATCCAAAATACCTGCTGCCTCAACTGGATCTCCTGAAGAGTTCAAGGTTACAAACTGAGAAAACTCTGATTGGATGTTCTCCAATTGTCTTTCAATTTCAGGAAGTGCTTGACCATATTTTTCAGAATCTTCAGCAACTGTCATTTGTAAGCTTTCAAATAAATCTAAAGCGTGAAGGACACGGCCACTGTTTTTTGATTCTTGTTTTTCTAACTCTGCCAAAGCATTTCGGATAGATGCAATATCTTCTTCGATTAGAGTAATTTGGCTTTCAATTTGGTCAATTTTGTGTTGAGCTTTCAGGAAGCGGAAAGAGCTATTGTAGCCTTCTGCTTCAAAGAGATTGTTCTCAATATCCGCAAATGAGTTGAGGGATAGGTCTACCCATTTTTGGTTCCATTCTCTAAAGGCAACCTGACTTTGACCAATCAGGTGCATATTTTTAACGGCTTCTACTTCATCGTTTACTGGAAGGTTATATAACTCTTCCTTTCTTTCTTCTAGTACTGCAAGCCTACCTTCATTGCGTTTGCGTAACAAAATCGCTACAACATAAGCAATAATCAGTAGAGTCGCGATTACAATCATAATAATAATCAACAGATTATCAGACATATCAAACTCCTTTTTATACTTGAAACAATTGTAATGATTATATCATATTTTTCAGACCATGGGAACTATTTCCCAATTTTTTTAGACGTCAAGCGTACTGTAAACAGCATTTTCTTCAATAAATTCTCGACGTGGTTCTACACGGTCACCCATGAGCATATCAAAGATTTTATCTGCTTCTGCAGCATCATCCACTGATACACGCGCCATGAGACGGTGTTCAGGATTCATAGTTGTTTCCCAAAGCTGATGATCATCCATTTCTCCGAGACCTTTATATCGCTGAATAGTTGGTTTGGCACGACCTTCACTATAGCGAGCTAAGGCTTCCTGGAGACGGATTTCTTGATCTGCCCCAGGTTGGATGTATTCTTTAATTTCACTGCCGACCTTAACACCGTAAATTGGTGGTTGGGCGATATAAACATAACCTGCTTCTAAAACGGGTTTCATATAACGATAAATCAAGGTTAACAAGAGGGTACGGATGTGAGCTCCATCGACATCGGCATCCGTCATGATAACCAGTTTTTGGTAACGGGCCTTGCTGACATCAAATTCAGCACCAAAGCCTGTTCCCATAGCTGTGAAAAGACTGCGGATTTCTTCATTAGCTAAAATCTTATCCATGCTGGCCTTTTCAACGTTGAGGATTTTACCACGAATTGGTAAAATCGCTTGGAATTCACGATCACGACCAGACTTTGCAGAACCTCCCGCTGAGTCTCCTTCGACGATGAAAAGTTCAGTTTCAGCTGGATTGTTTGAGGAACAATCTGCCAACTTACCTGGAAGGTTTGAAATCTCTAAACCAGATTTCTTCCGAGTAACTTCACGCGCACGCTTGGCAGCAACCCGCGCTTTCGCAGCCAAAATCCCTTTTTCTACGATGCGTTTAGCAATCTGAGGATTTTCCATCAAGAAGTCTGAAAATGCTTCACTAAAGAGGCGGTTGGTAATCTTTACAACTTCACTATTTCCAAGTTTAGTTTTCGTTTGTCCTTCAAACTGAGGATTTGGATGCTTCACAGAGATAACAGCAGTCAATCCTTCACGGACGTCCTCACCTGTAAGGTTATCCTCGTTATCTTTTAGGAGTTTGTTCTTGCGAGCATAGTCATTGATGACACGAGTCAAGGCTGTACGGAAACCTTGTTCATGGGTTCCACCTTCATGGGTATGGATGTTGTTGGCGAAACTCATGACATTTTCATGGTAACCCGTTGTGTACTGCATTGCGACTTCGACTGTGATGTCATCCATTTCACCGTCTGTGTAGATGGGATTTTCAAAAATGACATCCTTGTTTTCGTTGATGTACTCAACGTAGCTAGCAATCCCACCTTCGTAGTGGTAATGTTTGGTTTGCTCTTGACCTTCTCGTTTATCTGTAATAGAAATCTGAAGACCACGGTTAAGGAAAGCAAGTTCCTGCACCCGTTTGTTTAATCTGTCAAAGTCAAACTCAGTAGTTTCTGTAAAAATCTCTGGATCTGGTGTGAAGTGAACGGTTGTTCCAGTACGATCCGTATCACCGACCACTTCAAGGTCTGCTACTACATGCCCTCGACGGTATTCTTGATAATGGATTTTTCCATTTTTATGAACATGAACATCTAATTGAGTTGAGAGGGCATTTACAACGGATGAACCTACACCATGGAGTCCACCTGAAACCTTGTATCCGCCACCGCCGAATTTACCCCCGGCATGAAGAACGGTAAAGACTGTCTCAACAGCAGGTCGACCAGTTTTTTCTTGGATATCAACTGGAATCCCACGTCCATCATCGACAACCGTAATCGAGTTATCTGGTTCAATAAAGACTTGGATGTGACTAGCAAATCCTGCCAAGGCCTCATCGATAGAGTTATCTACAATTTCCCAGACAAGGTGGTGAAGTCCTTCTTTGGCAGTTGATCCGATATACATACCAGGACGCATACGAACGGCTTCCAGACCTTCCAAAACTTGAATCTGACTGGCATCATAATCCTGTGCCTGTTGGTTTTTGATTTCTTCTGTCATTTTTTTCCTTTTTCTTAAATTTCTAATACTTGTCTCAATGTCACGATATTTTCAAATAGATGCGTCGCAAAGCCTGCTGCTTGTCCAGCTTCAATATCGATAGGACGGTCACCAATAACGATACCAGAGCTTATCTTGTACTTATCTCGCAAATAGATCATAGACTCTGGATTTGGTTTTCTCTTAAAACCAGAGCTAGCTGTTACTACTTCTGTAAAATAGCCAGCAATACCAGTCTTTTCAAGGATATCCAAAACTTGGTCATTGCGATGCGAAACTAAAAAGTTCCGTCCTCCCTGGTCTGAGATTTCCTCCAATAAAGCAGGTACTCCCTCAAACAAGGCAGGATGTTCAAGCTCTCGCGCTTCGTTTTTCTTATATTTTTCTAAAAAATACTCTATTGTTGGGGCAAATTGGTCAATCGCAAAAGCAGTTGACACTTTCAAGGCATTGTAAACTTTATCATGTTCTTCTTCAATTCCAAATTGAGCTAATGTTTCCACAAAAGCCGCAGTCGAAGTCTCATAATTATCAAGTAAAGTTCCACCTAAATCCCAGATGTAATCGTGATATTTCATACCCTTCATTATAGCATTTTTTTATCAAAAAAGCGACGATTTCCTTCTATTTTAACAGTAAAAAACGAGAAGAATCCCCTAATTGATAGATTCCTCTCGTTTTAGTTAATCTAATCCAAACACATCACGATAGAGCATGGCTTCTCTCAAAGCATTTGCATCTCCACCAAGTTGTTCTACTAAGTTATAAGCAAAGGCAAGGGCAGTTGCTGGACCGCGACTGGTAATCAAGTGACCATCGACAACTACTGTTTCCTTTCGATAGTGACCATCAGCAATTTGCTCTTGGACACCATCATAGCAGGTGAACTCTTTGTCCTTGAGGAGACCGGCTCGATTCAGTACAATTGGTGCTGCACAAATGGCTGCTACTTTTTTTCCAACTTGCTCACATTTTTGAAGTTCAGCAATCAATTGCTCATTGTCACGCAAGTGAGCTGAACCTGGCATACCTCCTGGTAAGACAATCATGTCATACTCAGATAAATCACCATCAAACACACGATCTGCTTGTACTTGGATGGCATGTGATCCCGTCACTTGGGCTTCAAAACCAACCATATGACAAGTAATATTGGCACGACGTAATACGTCCACAACTGTTAGGGCTTCGATTTCTTCAAAGCCATCTGCTAAGATAACTGCAACTTTAGCCATGATTTACTCCTTATTTAACTTTTTTCAAAACAACTTTCTTCCGTTTAAATCTTGTCTTACCGCTCTTTTCATCAGCTAGATGCGTTTGATAACTCATGGATAGAAGCAGACCAACACCAATCAGATTACTGATAATGGCTGATCCCCCTTGGGAAATGAACGGCAGAGGAATCCCGGTCAGAGGAAGGAGGCCCGTCACTGCCCCAATATTTTCAAAGATATGGAACAAGAGCATCATAATAAATCCAGTTGAAATGTAGGTATAAAATTGGTTATTGGACTTCAGAGTGATTTTTAACATTCGATAGATAAGTAGGAGATAAAGTGTAATTACAAGGACAGATCCGATAAAACCAAAATCTTCTGCAATGACTGTAAAAATCATATCACTCTCACGAACGGGAATGAGGAGATTGGATACATTAAATCCTTGACCAAACAAACCTCCACTACCGATGGCGATTTGCCCTTGCGCCTGTTGATAGGTTGTCGTTTGTGCATAATCAAAGGGATTGAGCCAGGCAAGGATACGGTTAATCTGATAGGTTGGCATCCCGATCTGATGCATAAAAGCACGCCCATCTTTTGTGATAAAAATCGCCAAAAATCCTGCAATTCCCGATACAGCTGTTACAAAAATTGGAATGATGATTTTCCATGATACCCCAGAAAGCAAGACCATGCCCGCAAAGATGGCGACAAAGACCAGGGCCGTTCCTAGGTCACTCTGTAGGGCCAGTAAACCTAAGACTGGCAGCGTGAAGATAATCATCCACAGTATCAAGAGGAAGTCTAAAGGAATCGTTCGTTCACTTTCCTTGTGTTTCTGTGTGAATTGAACAATGACCCGAGCCAAGATCAGAATATAGGAAATTTTCATAAATTCAGAAGGCTGGAAAAGTGTCACTCCACCAATTGACACCCAGTTTTTCGCCCCTGTTGCTGCGACCAAACTAGGGTTATAGAAAACTAAGGGTAAGACCATTAGGACTAGACCTAGGGCGTAGAGATAGGGAGTCGCCTGCCATAAAAATTTTGTATTAAAGAACATGACTACAAAGCTGATAACAATTCCCAAGACAATCCATGCTAGTTGCTGACCGAGAATGGGCCAGATATTATGTGGATAGTCATGGCTGACAGCAATATAAATAGCTACCACTCCAATCACCAGCAAACAAAATACTGGTAGAATCAAACTATAATCGACTCGAGAGTCGAGAGAACGTTTCATAAAGGTCTCCTTCATTCTTTCAGATGTTTATTTCAATGTTTGTGTAAAAATTCTTGAACTTTTGAGAATACTTGCTCTTTGCCAACTTCTCTCACTCGACTAGTCTGTGACAAAGCCTTACTAATCTGCTTTCCATATCGCTTGCTTGTCATTCGGCTATCCAAGATCAGGACAGAGGAGCGCTGTCCAAGACGACGCATGGTTCTACCAATCGCTTGTTTGAGGCGAATAATAGCCATCGGCAGTTGATAGTCGTAGAAAGGATTTTTCCCTTCAAGACGCAGTTCCTGATTCATTTTTTTCGTAAAGGGATCTTCTGGATTTTGGAAAGGCAGGCGTGTCACCACTTCAATCACTCGAGGATGAGTCGCAAAATCAACTCCTTCCCAAAAACTACCTGTCCCTAGCAAGAGTTGAGAGTCTCCTCTTTCAAATCGTTTCTTGAGTTGAGCAGGATCTCCGTTCTTATACTGGGCTAGATGAGGCTGAGATAGAGAGTCAGACACCTGCAACAAAAGGTCTTTTGAAGTGAATAAAACGAGCATGGGTTCCTCAAGATAGGACAAATCTTCCAGCACTTCCACGAGAGCCTGAGCATAGTCTTCTTGGGAGGTTTCTGTCACCAATGGAAAATCCTTAACAACCAAGATTTCTTGATTTTCTTGAAAATTCTCATCCAATTTGTCAAAGGCTGCATGTGGGAATCCCATTAGTTCTGGTAAAGATACTCTGCTACTAATTTCCAAGGTCGCAGAGACAGCTAATAGCTGACAGCTTTCTGGAAAAATCTCCGAAAAGAGCAGACGTTGATTGCGACTGGAAGAAATGACAACCTTCTTGCTAGACAAGTCTGAGGCTGATAGACAAAATTCTCCATCAGTGCAGAAAAATCGCTGATAGTCCTGGAAACCTTGAACGTCTAGCTCAGAGAAATCCTGTTGGAGTTGTGCCATGGTTGTCGCAGGGCACATTCTTCGTTTGCCAGATAGGAACTGGTCCATCAAGTGACAAAGCTCAAAGCGAATACTCTCCATCAAGCGTCTCTGAAGCGTCCCTTTTTCTCGAACTAAGGCTTGATCTAGCTGGTCTACTATGTCGTTTAAAACGAAACTCTTCTGCGAAAGATTTTCCAAAGTTAATAAGATCTTCTGGGCCTCATCCAAGATCAAGAGACGGCCCTCTAGTAGACTGGGATCATCCTCAAGTCGGGTAACGAGATAGGCATGATTGGTCACAAGTAGCTGGCAAGAGCGAGCTTTTTTCTGCCCCCGTCTCCAAAAATCCTCTAACCAAAAGAGAGAAGCTTTGGGAAGATTACCATCATGCACCAGATTTGGTAAAAACTGCTGGTAGCGATAGAGCTGTCCAATCTCATCCAAATCTCCAGTTTCTGTTTCGGTCAACCAAACTAGAAGTTGCATCTTGAAACGTGTGTACAAGCGATTGGACTCTTCTTCCTCTAGTGCATGATGAAAGGCATCCAGTTTAAGATAATTCTTTGGTCCCTTAAGACTATGAATCGAAAGGTGAAAGACCTCTTCCAATCTACGAGCCTCTTCTTGCATGACTTGATTTTGTAAAACTTTAGTAGGAACACTAAGTAGAATTCCTTTTTCGTTTTCTTGTGATAAAGCGGGCAACAAATAGCCGTAGGTTTTCCCAATTCCGGTCTGAGCTTGCACAAAGGCAAGATTCTCATTCTGTAGAAAATCTTGAACCTTTTGAGCAAAGCTAGCTTGCGAGGCTCTATCTTCCAAATCCAACAAGGCAATATTGGTTTGGAAATCTTTTGAGAGTTTGCGTGGAGAAAGGGCTGGTTTTTCCTTTTTCAAAAACAGACCCTGCACCTCAACTAAGTCATGTTCTACAAGGATGGACTGCTTCTGATAAACTTCCTCAATGACCAGATAAGACTCATATAATAAACCATCTGACAAACTTAACAAGCGCTCCAATAAGCCTTTTGGCAATTGAAACATTTTTTGTCGCATACAGAGAAAGAGTTCTGCTGTTGCTTGGGCATCTGATAGGGCTGTATGGGCTTTTTCTAGTGAAATACCCAACTCTTGGCAGAGAATCCCCAGGTTATATTTTTCCAGCTGAGGATAAAACACCTGAGCCAACTCGACTGTATCGATACGGGGAGTGCGCAATTCATAGCCCTCAAAAAAGAGAAATTCTGCCAACAAATTGGCATCGAACTGGACATTGTGTGCAACAAAAACACCGTCCTTGACCAAGTCAAAAATTTTTCCAGCCACCTGAGAAAACTCTGGTGCCTCTGCTAGTCGCTGGTCGGTCAAGCCCGTTAATTCTTTGATATGAGAATCCAAAGGTTCGTGGGGATTGACATCCGTTGCATATTGTTCAACAATCTCGCCATTTTCAATGACCACGATTCCTACTTGGATAATTTTTGCCTTGCTTCCGGTACTGGTCGCTTCTAAATCCACGACAACATATCGATCATTTCTAAAATCCATCATTAAAAATTATATCAAAATTTACAGCATTTGACATCCATGAACTTTATTGGATGGGTCAAGTTTCTTGCAAGTTTTTTCAAAAAATGATTGAATAGAAGTGTAGAAAAGGAGGGACATCATGAACCCATTAGATTTGTTTAATCAAGTAAAAGAGCTAATCGAGAAAAAAGATTTAGCTGCAGCAAAAACCTTTGTCGAAGAAAACAAGGACCAACTCGGTGAGTATCTTAACCAAGCACAAGCTTTGGTTTCAGGCTCAGAAGGACTTAACGGTCTTGTAAATAAGGTCAAAGGCCTCTTCTAATAGTCAAAAGGCACCTGAAAACCTCAGGTGTCTTTTTGTATTTTCTTCATGAATGCTGGGATATGGTGACTGATCGTAGTTGGCAGAACTACAAAATTGTCCTCAGCTAGTTCTTGGGCAATTGCTGAATGTAGATAGGTCGCTACCGTCACTCTTTCATAGAGACTTGCTTGGGGAAATTGCCCTGCAAAACCAGCGATCATCCCCGCCAGAGTATCACCCATTCCCCCAGTTGCCTGATAGGGGCCACCGACACTCAGCTGATAACAATCAACTTGTCCAGCTTGCCAGATTCGAGTAGCTGGACCTTTTTGAACCAAAATCGTTCCTGAAGGAAAGCTCTTCAAAGCCTCTCCTGTTTCCTTGCTTCCTTGGGAATCCAAATCTAAGCCTGACAAGACTTGCCATTCCCTTTGGTGAGGCGTTAAAACAAGATGAGCTTTAGGAAATTTCATTCCCGTCTTCGCTAAAATGGATAAGGCACCACCATCCAGTATGAGAGTCTGTTCTTGACTTAAATGACGAAAGACTGTTTGGAATAGCTTTTCTCCACGCTTATCATCCACTAGTCCAGGTCCGACCAAGACAACACTTGCTTTCTGTAACTGTTGCTCCAGTAATTGCTTATCATCAAGGTCAAAAGCCATAGCCTCCGGAAGATGGCTATGTAGAGCTGGAATATTCTCTTTATCCGTCGCTACTGTCACCAAGCCTGCGCCACTTTTAACAGCACCTAAGGTAGCCATAATAATCGCTCCCCCATAGGGATAAGTCCCTCCAATCAAGAGAAGGCGACCGTAGTCTCCCTTATGACTAGAACGAGAACGCTCGATGATCACTTTTTTCAGTAGAGCTTGATCAATCTCTTTCATACACTACTCCTTCAACTTAACCTTACTATGTAACACTTGATTAACCTTAGTATTCCAATCCTGTAGCCCTTCTCCCTCATAGTCTAGGTAAATCACTCTATCTTGTAATTGACAAGGAATCAAACCTTCAAAACAATACTTATCTTTTGAAGGAATAACACACAAATGAAAAAAGGTAGCCAAATCTAAACTATCTCTTACCTTCGCAACATGATAGCCATCAAACATATAACCTGGTGCTTGAATTAATTCTTCATACAGAAAATGAAAACTAACGCCAGGAATGAACTTTTCTTGTAATTCCTCCTCAGACGGTGCCCGTCCTAACAAACGCTCCATAGCGAGTCGGTAACCCGAAGTCGTATTAGACCATCCAAACATGATATAGTCAAAATAGTCTGCTGGATCAGAAGCTGCATTACGACTATCTGTAACTAGCTCAGCCCCACTTTTACCAAATACTTTAACCGCTGACATGAGTTTTCCAGTCTGAAAAATAGCCTGAGCCACTTCAACTGTACAAGTATGACTACAATAATCTGAAGTAACCAACTTCCTCTGAATATCATAGGTAGAGGCTACAAGGCGATGACTTGGTCTGTAGGGAGGAAAAAAGCTATGCTCTTGCAAGTAATCATGAATTTGTTTATTCAATTCATGATTCTCACATTCCACAATGGTCTGACGATGATGGTCCTGTTCATATGCAATAAACTTAGCTAATTTCTCCAATTCCCATTCTTGAATCTGTGGATAGTTTTTAAGAGCAAATTGATAAATCCCATCCCACTGGAGACTAAAATCTGCATTAAAAACTTTTACAATCATGGTCCTTCTCCTCACATTCTCTTACTTTCATTATACACCTCACTACCCAATTAATAAAGGAGAAGACTATGCTATCTTCTCCTTCTTTTATAACGATTAGCTTTTTTAGAGCTGGAAGTTATCAGCCTTATTTTTCTTTACGTTTAACAGTTAGTAGAGCTACTGATAAAACAATACTGAGACTTGCTAGGAAGGCAGCTGTATCAGATCGACTTTCACCTGTTTCTGGAAGTCTTGCTGAACTTGCTTTTCCTGAAGCATTTTCAAGGACCTCACCCTGAGTTGCTGGGCTATGATCTAGTTCTACTGGTTTTACTGGTTCTTGATTTTGTTCTTTATAGACAATCGCATAAAGTCCTAGATCTTTGGTGACAAATTCAACTGTGTCACCTACTAACGTCACCTTTTGAACCTGCAAGCCTTGATCTAAGCTCATGTGATAAACCTCTTGAACCTGACCCTTGACTGGCAATCTCACTAGAACTGCACCCTTTGGATCAACCATTTGGTTATCTTTATCTAGCAATTTCACTTGATAAGCATCGTATTGCTTACCAGCTAATTCTTGGCGTAGAACCTTGTGAACTTGAAGCTTGAGATTAGCATCCAAGTCTTGAGATAGCCCTGCTACCAGAACTCCAGTTTCCTTATCAGACAAGATTCGAACCTCTGCAGCTGGTTTTTCAACACTTGGTGCTGGTTCATCGTCTACTGTAGCCAATGTTCCTGTGTATTCTGGCAGCTCGTTCTTGGCTGCTTCCACAGCATTAACGCCACCTGTAAATTCTGGGGCTTCGTTCTTAGCTGCTTCTACTGCGTTGACACCACCCTTAAATTCTGGCACTTCTACTACAGGAGCTGGTTCGTCGCCTAATGTGCCGATTGCCTCTGTGTATTCTGGTAACTCTTGCTTAGCGGCTTCTACTGCATTGACACCACCCTCAAATTCTGGCACTTCTACTACCGGAGCTGGTTCGTCGCCTAATGTGCCGATTGCCTCTGTGTATTCTGGTAACTCTTGCTTAGCGGCTTCTACTGCATTGACACCACCCTCAAATTCTGGCAATTCTACTACAGGAGCTGGTTCGTCGCCTACTGTGCCAACTGCCTCTGTGTATTCTGGTAACTCTTGCTTAGCGGCTTCTACTGCATTGACACCACCTTCAAATTCTGGCAATTCTACTACAGGAGCTGGTTCGTCGCCTACTGTGCCAACTGCCTCTGTGTATTCTGGTAACTCTTGCTTAGCGGCTTCTACTGCGTTGACACCACCCTCAAATTCTGGGACTTCTGCTACTGGAGCTGGATTGTCGCCTACTGTGCCGATTACATTTGTGTATTCTGGCAACTCATGCTTAGCAGCCTCTACCGCATTGACTCCGCCCTTGAATTCTGGGACTTCTACTACCGGAGCTGGTTCGTCGCCTACTGTGCCGATTGCTTCTGTGTATTCTGGCAATTCATTCTTAACTACCTCTACTGCATTGACACCACCCTCAAATTCTGGAACTTCTACTACCGGAGCTGGTTCATCGCCTACTGTGCCGATTACATCTGTGTACTCTGGTAACTCATGCTTAGCGGCTTCTACTGCATTGACGCCACCCTCAAATTCTGGAACTTCTACTACCGGAGCTGGCTCGTCGCCTACTGTGCCGATTGCTTCTGTGTATTCTGGCAATTCATTCTTAACTGCCTCTACTGCATTGACGCCGCCCTCAAATTCTGGCACTTCTACCACTGGAGCTGGATCGTCGCCTTTACTTGTTGTCGATGCTGGTTCGTCTACCACTTCTTGATAGAAAGTAGTCATTTCGTAGAACTCTGGTTCTCCACCTTCCCAAGAAACTTTTACATCGAGAATCCGTGGATTTTTTCCTGAAAGGGCAAAGGTTTGGAAACTTGATCTGACTTCACCCAAATTTTTCCATACTGATTCACTAGCATCATTCAAGGTACGAACTTGGACATTTACTTTTGCACCTTCTGGCAAGTCAGCAATCAAGCGAACTTGATTGACCTTGGTTTCTTCAGATAAATGATAAACAAGCTCTCCTTTATCTTCAGTAGCTGCATAGCTAGTCAATACATTACCGTCAGTCATATTTTTCTTCAGGTTATCCGCTGCTTCTCTACCATTTCCTGTCACTGTAGGATTATTTTCAGGATTGATAAATTCACCATCATTAATCACGATTTCGCTAAATCCTACAAAACGAGCATTATAGTCCGCTGTAAAGAGAACACGCATAAACTTAGCAGTTACAGGTTGATCCAGAATACCTTCAATATAACGATTTCCTGGGTTTGCAGAATCATGTGTCCAGCCGTCGGTCAAGGAATTATCACGAATTTCATTTTCCACACCATCTCCGACTGTTACAACATCTGTCCAGTTCTTACCATCTTCACTGACTTGTATCTTCCCATCACGCAAATAATTACGCTGGGCATCCTGAATATAAGCACGAATCTTCTTGACTTGACGAGTGGTGCCAAGTTTCATGACAATTTCCCCGTTTTTACGTTGATAATCGGAAAATTCTACAAAATTATTAAAGTCCCCATCAAACACTTGACCTAAATTGTGAATGCGACGAACATCATTAGCACCATAATATTGGTGGATACCCATAGTGGTTGATAAGAGTTCAGTTGGATCCACTTCTTTTGTCTTAACGACTAATTTTCCAGTAGGAAGGGCTTGGTCCTTATCTGTCTTGTTCACGATGCGAACATAGCGCACCAAGGCGTGTTCTGGAAGTTGGTCAGCGCTCATCCATTCCACTTCATTTGCTGAATATTCTAGTGTCAAACCTGTTTCACCTGCACCTTCAAGTGCAATTGAACTAGCTTCATGGAGGCGGTCCAATTTCAAGCCAAGATAGCCATTTACTGGAAGATGATTCCCTTGAGGTAAGGCCATTTCATAACGACCACGACTGTCCACTACTGGCGTTTCCTTCAGGCTGTCGACATTGGTGACGGTCAAATCAGTATTTGGTGTATCGACGTCAACTCTAAAGTCCGCAATTCTCCACCATTTGCTGAGAAGCTGTGTATTACGAACACGAACATATTGGGCTGTGAAGTTTTGGCTAATATCTGAAATTCGATCCCCAGCTAAGGTCTGAAGTGTCTTCCAGTTTGTACCGTCTGTAGAATATTCGATGACACCAGCTGCTAGTTTATCACCTTCCCCTTGAACTAGATGAACATGTTTCACTTTCTTAGCTCCACCCAAGTCCATTTGAACCCAAGCATTTTCTGGAGTCACATTTGTTTGATTGGCATGAGCCATCATAGATTCGGTGTTATCTTTGCCATCTTGCATTTGAAGCACACTGGTTCCATACTTGTAAACCAGATTTGGACTTAGGGTAATGGTTCCTTTTACCTTCTTGCTTCCAAGTTCGAGCGGTCTATTGACGGCAATCTCACGCATGGCAAGCCAAGCATTATCCTTCTTAGCAGTGGCACGCATACGAACTGCTTGAGCCGTAATATCAAGATTAGTAAATTCAAGCGTCCGTTCTCTACCTGTGTAGGCTGGACTTGTGAGAGCCACCCAGTCGCCCTGTTCGTTTTGATATTCCACAAGGGCATTTCCGAAGGTATAATTATCGGCTGTCTTTGTCCCTGTTGCAAAACCAAGAGTATGAACCTTAATGGCTTTATTAAAACGAAGTCCTACATAATCATCTCGTTCAATAACGGTTGTCGTCTTAACAATCGCATGAGTATCCAAGTCGCCATCTGTTACTTCTGCAAGACCTCCTTCAATCCCCGCACGGTTGGTAATAAAGGTGGTCACAAGTTTATCTGGATGCAGCATGGTTTGGATGTGCGTTGCCAAGTATTCCTTTAAGTTATTGATAAATGGACGAATATGTTGCACTCCAAACTCTGCCCGTTCATAATGGTCTACATAGAAGAAGGAATAACTAATGGACTGATCGTAATACTTAACCCCAGCATAGTAATGTTCCCATACTTTAGCATCATTCTTTTCAGCCAGACCTTCTGTCGCTGTCAGCAAGGCTTCTAAAGCATCCATCTGGTCCACTGTATTATCTAACCAGTAGTGGATTTGGTCAATAAGCTTCTTGTCCCCTTTTTCTTTCAGAAGGAGGGCGTCAGCCTTCAAGTTTGCAAAGATACCCTTTAATTCTTTTCTCTCTGCGTCTACGTTTTGACCAGCCTTCAATTTGTTATAAAAGTCTGTCAATTTAGGTGCAAGCTCAACAGATTCTTCCAATTTTGTGACATGGGGAGGACGGTTTTGGTTGCGCATATGCTTACCAAGTTCACGAAAGGCTTTTGATACTTCGCTTTCTTCAAAGCTCCCATTGACCACATAGTTAAAGGCCGTATCATTGATTTTTTCAGCTTCTTCCGCACTTCTCCATTGCTTCCAACCATACTGAGCCACATCAAAGAGGGCTACCTTTGAAGCTTCCGATTGTTGCATCGGATTTAGCATGATACCCTGCGCCAAGGACAAATCAACATTGGGATGTAAGAATTTTTCACCACCACCCAGAATCAAGTGTTGCTTAGTATTATCGTTACAAGGCCAGTTAATCCAGAAATGAATCGGACGATACTTCTTGCCACCTTCTGTTAAATTCTTCTTCAAATTTGTTAGGAAGGTTTGATCAACTGCCCCCCAAACTTTTCCTCCTGTTAAGGTTAAATGGACCGTTTCTGGAAGACGTTCGTTGAGCGTGCGAAGTTCATCTTCTGTCCCTTGTCCCATATACCAGGCTGGAACAAAAATCATATCTTTACGAAGGCCACTGTATTTTGTTTCTTGTTCAGTTAGCCAATTTGTCAAATCGGTCATTAACCGAACATAGCTATTGTATCCACCAACAGGCCAGGCCGCATCATCAGCTAGAACACCAAATTCACGCACACCTGCATCCAGCAACTGAGTGAATTTCGCTTTAATGACATCTAAATCTTGTTTATATAATTCATCCGTGTCAAAACGCATTTTGTTATGCATAAATGGATGGATGGTCCATACATAACGAGTCTTTGTTTCATTCCCCACACGAGCTAGATCACGAATCTCTGACATTTTTTCTTCTGGATAGAGTTCACGCCATTTAGCATTGTGATAGGGATCGTCTTTTGGCGCAAAAAAGTACTGAGTTAGCTTTAAGTCACCACCATAGCGCATCAACTCTTCACGGTTTTCTTTGGTCCAAGGATTTCCATAATAGCCTTCGATAAAGCCACGGTTCTTCACTTCTGCATAGTCTTCTACGGTTACATCTCGAAGAACTGGGACAGGACTCTCCTTCAGCATCTGTTTCAAGGTTGTTAGTCCAAAGAAGACTGCATCGGTATCCTTTCCAACGATCGAAATTTTATTGTCCTTCACGCTCAAGACATAGGCATCAATTTTATCGTATAGACCAGACGAAATATCTTGGACTTCTTTTTCTGCCAGAGGAGCTTTCCCACGCACTCCAAGGAAAATGTTGGTCGCCCCTTCTGTAGCTTTTGTACTGGTAGTGTAAGACACATTACTAGCTTGGAGAACTTCTTTGGCACGGTTACGTGTATAAATATCTAAGCCATCGCTAAAGACAAGATTTACCTTTCCTTCTAGAGCAGTGACCCCATCGCCATAAGTTACCTTTTGAGGTCTTGGAAATACCGTATATTCCTTTTTAGCTACTTGAGATTTTGCGGCATCAATTTCTGCTTTACTTGCAGGTTTGTCTGCTGTAAATGAATCAGCTTTCTCCACCGTTCCATTTACTTCACCTGGTTTCGTGGGTTCTGTTACTGCATTGGTCTCAGTAGGAGCTACTTCTGTAGAAGCATTGTCGACGGTTGCTCTTGTTTCCTCTACTGTAGAATTTTTAGTTTTTACTGGTTTTGAAGAAGTTTCTTCGGGAGCTTGGGACTTAGTAGCTACCTCTTCCACTTTAGTCTCTGAAACAAAGGCTACCTCTGCACTTTTAATAGCGCCTGCCAAATCTGGTGATAACTTATCCTCTGGTGGAAGCTGTGTAAGACTTGTTTCTGCTTCTAGTGAAGGCTCTGTTTCTGCAGCTTGTACCATACTGGCTCCAAAGATACTCGCGCCAACCATAACTGAAACTGCTCCTATTGCAAATTTTCGAATGCTATAATGACAACGTTTTTCAAAAAAATGATGATCCATCTTTCTACTATCTCCTTTCCTCCAACCACTCATCTAGGCGGTTTCATCCCTATTTTAAAAAAATAGAGAGAACCAAAAGGTCCTCTCCATATGGTTGTAGCATTTTCCATCCTATCCACTGGGATAGTCCAAGTATTTCTACAATCAATAAGCAATGTAGAGTTCCAAACTCTATTTTTCTTTACGTTTAACTGTTAGTAGAGCTACTGATAAAACAAGACTGAGACTTGCTAGGAAGGCAGCTGTATCAGATCGACCTTCACCTGTTTCTGGAAGTCTTGCTGCACTTGCTTTTCCTGAAGCATTTTCAAGGACCTCTCCATTAACTGCCGATCCATGAGCTAATTCTACTGGTTCTTGATTTTGTTCTTTATAGACAATCGCATAAAGCCCTAAATCTTTAGTGACAAATTCAACTGTGTCACCTACAAGTGTCACCTTTTGAACCTGCAAACCTTGATCTAAGCTCATGTGATAAACTCCTTGAACCTGACCCTTGACTGGTAATCTCACTAAGATAGCACCTTTGAGTTCAACTTCTTGGTTGTCCTTATCTAGCAATTTCACTTGATAAGCATCGTAGTGTTTACCAGCTAATTCTTGTCGTAGAACCTTTTGAACTTGAAGCTTGAGGTCTTTAGATAACTCTGTAGTTAGCCCTGCTACCAGAACTCCAGTTTCCTTATCAGTTAAGATTTGAACCTCTGCAGCTGGTTTTTCCACACTTGGAGCTGACTCATTTCCCACTGTAGCCAATGTTCCTGTATATTCTGGCAGCTCGTTCTTGGCTGCTTCCACAGCATTAACGCTACCTGTAAATTCTGGGACTTCATTCTTAGCAGCCTCTACTGCATTGACACCACCTTCAAATTCTGGGACTTCTACTACAGGAGCTGGTTCGTCGCCTACTGTACCAAGGGCATCTGTGTATTCTGGCAACTCATGCTTAGCTGCTTCTACTGCGTTAACGCCACCATCAAATTCTGGGATTTCTACCACTGGAGCTGGTTCGTCGCCTACTGTACCAAGGGCATCTGTGTATTCTGGCAACTCATGCTTAGCTGCTTCTACTGCGTTAACGCCACCATCAAATTCTGGGACTTCTACTACTGGAGCTGGTTCGTCGCCTACTGTACCAAGGGCATCTGTGTATTCTGGCAACTCATGCTTAGCTGCTTCTACTGCATTGACGCCACCATCAAATTCTGGGACTTCTACCACTGGAGCTGGTTCGTCGCCTACTGTACCAAGTGTATCTGTGTATTCTGGCAACTCATGCTTAGCAGCCTCTACTGCATTGACACCACCCTCAAATTCTGGAACTTCTACTACCGGAGCTGGCTCGTCGCCTACTGTGCCGATTGCTTCTGTGTACTCTGGCAACTCATGCTTAGCAGCCTCTACTGCATTGACGCCACCCTCAAATTCTGGGATTTCTACGACTGGGGCTGGCTCGTCGCCTACTGTGCCGATTGCTTCTGTGTATTCTGGCAACTCATGCTTAGCCGCTTCTACTGCATTGACGCCACCCTCAAATTCTGGAATTTCTACTACTGGAGCTGGCTCGTCGCCTACTGTGCCGATTGCAACTGTGTATTCTGGCAACTCATGCTTAGCAGCCTCTACTGCATTGACGCCACCCTCAAATTCTGGAATTTCTACTACTGGAGCTGGCTCGTCGCCTGCTGTCCCGATCGCTTCTGTGTATTCTGGCAACTCATGCTTGGCAGCTTCAGCAGCATTGACGCCGCCCTCAAATTCTGGAACTTCTACGACTGGTGCTGGCTCGTCACCTTTGCTAGTAGTAATGACAGGTTTGACCTTAACTTCAACAATTCGATCTTGCGCCTCAGTCATATCTGTATGAACAGTTGTACGGTTAGATCCTAAGACCTCAACATAATCAACTCTTTCACCGTTCTTACCTTCTGAGATTACACGACGTTCATCTTGAGCTAAATCATTATTTTCACGGATGATTTCTTTAAATAGAATTGGAGTCTTCACAACTTCTAGACTTGGTCGTTCGAGAACAGGACTTTGGTCGCCTTCTTCAGGAACTACACGGTGACTAGGTTTGAAATGAATACGATATTCCTTGACAAGACTACCATCCTTAGCAAGAAGACGGACAAGAGTAGGAAGGTTATCCTGACTAGACTCAACAACCGTTGTCACACCGTGACCACTTGCTTGAGCAGTCACCTGTGGTTTAGCGCCATTTAAGCTCACTGTATAATCTGAAACCGCAGTATCAAAGTTTTCCAATGCTTTTCCAGCAACTGAAATGGTCACTGAAGGAGTTTCCTCATCTCTTGCTTTAGCAGGAGAGTAAGCACTAAACTCGACCATTGCTAGACCATTAGTTGTAGATTTACGAGTCATACGTGCTCGAATGGCTGTTGTCTGAATCGGATCAAATGTAAATTCGATTGGCTTACCAGCCACGATTTCTCCAGATGCCTTATAAGGAATTTCTTGCCAGTTTTCTGCCTTGTTAAATGGATGATCCACATTTTCTTCATAACGAGAAATGGTACTTGGTTCTGTATAGGCAGGACCAACATATCTTTCCAGTACCATTTTTGCTGGTGCGTCTGTTCCACTGTCTTTAAAGAATTGAATGGCTACTTTTCCAACAGATTGAGGTGTAATCTGACCATTCTTCTTAAAGAGAATTCCCACAGATGTTTCTTGGTCCTTCGGAGTACGAGACCAGTTAGTCCAACGTCCATCCTCGTTAAAGTGCCCATCGTTGATATAGAAAATCTTATCCCGAGAAGCTGCTTGTGTGTCATTTGTAGTAGACGCAAAGGCTTTAGAATCAGTCTCATTATTGCTTGCATTCTCAGAGATGACTTGATTACCTTTTGTAACAACTGTTACTTGCATCTTGGTTCTTAAGTCTGTTCCTAGAACATGACCAAGCACTTCAAAGCTACCTTCTTGGTCTGTCGCATGTTCTGGCACTGCATCCCATTGGACAGCAAGGTTAGCTTTAACCCAGCCAGCTTGTGATGGATAGTAGACCGTTACTTCGGCAGGCAATTGAAGTTGATCACCAACATTCAAGGTCTGAGCACTATTTTCCGCAGCTACTGGTTGTGTTGTTTCTTTTTCATCATCACGGAAGATGCGATATTCTTTCAAGATGGTTCCGTCTTCTGCTTTCAAGATAAGGCGTGTCGCACCTTTTTCACTTGTTGCAGGAACAACTGTCACCACACCATTGTTGCTGGCTGTTGCAGTGATTTCCTTGCTTGCTTGAGGAATATAATAATCTGTCTTAGACGGATTGAAATGCTCAAGCTTCTTGCCATCTACTTGGATAGAAATTTCTGAGCTGGTAGCACTTGGAACCTTACTTCCTAAAATAGTGATTTCTGTCAAACCAACACCAGCAGTTCCATCTGCTTTCTTCATACGCATACGAACAGCATAAGTTTCAACCTTATCAAATGTAAAGTGGTTTGTTTGACCTGCAGATAATTGTCTTGGAGCTTTGAGATGTTCAACTTCTTTCCAGTTGGCAGCATTGTTGAATGGATGGTTGGTATCACGCTGAGCATTATTGACATCATTTGGAAGATCTGGAACTTCTTGACCAACATAGTATTCAATAACATATTCTTTTGGAAGTCCGATTGCCCCGTCTGTATAGAAATCAACTGATAGATTGTCGACAAAGCGCTTGGTCAAATCACCAGAGTTACCAAACAAGATAGATGCCCAGTCATTATCAGTACCTGTTTGCCATGTAGTCCATCGATTCTTAACATCTGTACTGGCTCTTGAAACTGTCAAGTCGTTCAAAGTACTTGCCGAATCATCACCACCCGTATTGGACACGATAGCCGCTGGCAATTGAGAACCCGTCCATTGTTTCGAGATATTATTTCCAGCAACAACTTGACTAGAAACACGAATATGAGCCTTGGTAGTCAGATGGCTACCCACTAATTGACCCTTGATTTCATAGATACCTTCAGTCTGACTAAAGTTTTCAGGAACCTTATCCCAAACGACATCTTTATATACAGTTGTTCCATTTGAATGATAAGCACGAACGGTTGCTGGCAATTGAACCGTTTCACCCTTAGGTAGAGTTAAACTGATTTCTTCTGCAACCTGCAAACCTTCAACAGTCACGTTGGCAAGAGCTTCAATGTCTGTGCCTTCTACATGACCTTTAAGGGTAAAGCTATGATAGTAGCTCAGATCTTTTGCATCTACCTTGTCCCAAGTTACAGCTACCTTACGAGGCAAGCCTTTATCAAATTCTGCTCCGATTTGATCAGGTAAATTCGGTTGCTGATTGATATCTGTAGAGATTGAAACAGGATGAAGCTTAACAATTTTCTTGTCTACTGTGTTTTCTTTGATGACTAGTTCAGTTGCTACAGACTGAGTCTTATCAGTTTGATTGTCAATACGAGGAGTAAGGGTTACACTACCTTTCTTGTAAAGAAGCAAATTCTGACCATTCACCTCCAGATGACCACCATCAGTAGAGCTAGCATCCAAGTGAATATCTGATGCTGAAAATTCAGTCTGTGAACCATCTTCGTAATGTCCAATGACATGATAAGGGAGAACTTGGTCTTCTGTTGCATTTTCTCTACCTTCTACACTTACTTCCAAGCGTGTCAAGGCAGGCGCTTCTTTCACAAATTGAATCAAGTAAGTTTGAACTAAATCGCCCTTCTGGTCACTCAAGAATACAGAAGCCTGATAATCATTAGCAGCTGAAGCTTGTTGAACTGTTACCTGATAGCCCCTTGTCTGTGCTCCAACACTTGGGATTTTAGCACTGTACGGAAGGGATACTCGGTAGTAGGTCTTTCCAGGCTCAAAGTCAGCGAGAGCCTTGTCACCAACAGTGAGACCTGTAACAGTGTTTTCTGTTTCCTGATCACTTGCGATAAAGGTTGCTGTCACCTCGTAGTCATTACCTACCAATTTACCAGTTGCTTCAGTACGTCCACCTTCTTTTGTCAAGGCAGAAGGATCTTTCAAGGTCCAAGAAACGACATCCGCATCAACCAAGTTACCATCTGATAAAACTGCCGTTACCGTTTTATCCAAATCCTCTGTAGCTGTACCAACTGGTACAGTTGCAACTTTAGGCAACCACTTATCAAGCGCAACCACCTTAACAAGGGCTTCAGCCTTAGCTTCGAGACCTTCCACATTACCAAGAACTTTTTTCTCACCAGCACTTGTAAGAAGATCATCTGGGATTGCCCAAGTCACTGCTTTTTCTTCGACACTACCATCGCTATAAATAGCTGTCACAGTTTTTGGCAATTTAGGATTTTCGCTAACATCTGTAGTCGCCTTCACAGGGGCAAAAGCAACAAAGTGACGGTTTTCTTTCTTACCTGAAACAGTTGTGACTGTTGCTTGATCAGAAGCTAAACCTGCAGAATCTGCAAAGAGGGTAAATTTCCCTTCTTTTTCAGTGGATTTAACAATGACAACACCTTTACCATTGAAGGCTTTTCTTTGCCATGTACCATCTTTCTGAGCTTTGTATCGTTCACGGCTAGCTTGTTCCCCATTATCCACACCGACGATCTGACCTTGCCCATGCAGATTGAAATGAACAAGATTATTGGCAGTTGGAACGACATTGCCGTCTTCATCAACGATTTCATAGTGGATATAAGACAAATCTTTTCCATCTGCAGTGATGACATGTTCTTCCTTAGTGAGTCGAACTCTAGCTGGTTCCCCTGCTGTTGTCACACTATCACGCGCAATCTCTTTGCCATTTTCGTCACGAGCAATAGCTGTTAAGGTACCTGGTTTATAGTCAACCAACCACTCAAGATACAATTCACTTGGTTTGGCTCCCTCGTGATAAGGGCGCCCATCTTCAGTTGTTTTCTTAACAAATTCTTTCTTACCAAGTGACTCGTTGTTCAAGAACAATTCTACGCTAGCAGCATTTGAGAAGGTTCTCACAGGAACCTTGCCATTGATGAGCATATTACGTTCCTTGAGCGTTTCTTCTGTCCAATTCCAGTGAGGCATGATACGAACAGTTGGTTTTTCTTTGGCACTATACCACTCACTGCGATAGAGATAGAAATCATTCTTAGGCAAGCCTGCTGTATCAATGATACCAAAGTAAGAGCTTTTCACTGGTGTATGATCTTGGTTATGCCAAGGTGTAGGCTCACCGATATAGTCAAAACCAGTCCAGATGAACTGACCTGCATAGCCAGCACGATCACGGTCAAAGGTCCAAGATTCAGTAGCTGTTCTACCCCAGGCTACACGGTCATTACCATAGTCGGATTGTTCATAATGACGATTTGGACGATTATCGTGATAGAGATTTTTAGCAGGATAAAAGTAGGAATCACGAGTTCGAGTTGCTGAAGAAGTTTCAGAACCGTAGATCAACCAATCTGGATGGGCTTTACGAACAGCATCGTAAAAACGCTCCCCATAGTTCATACCGACAGCATCCATGATTGCTGCTAATTTTAAGAACAAGCCTGTAGAAGCACGACTGAATTTATTTTCACCCATAGTCACATAGCGCTCAGTATCAATTGCTTTGATAACAGCTTTCAAACGCTTGGCTGTTTCTAGTGAACGAGCTCCACCATCAGCCTCATCCACTTCATTCCCGAGTGACCACATGATGATTGAAGGATTATTTTTATCTCGTTCAACCATGGTTCTGAGGTCAAAATCAGACCACTTTTCACCCTTTTTGGCTTCTGGGTGAGTCGCATCTTGGTCAAAGAAACGTCCATAGTCATACGTTTTCTTGCCACGATACCAAGTATCAAAGGCTTCTTCTTGGACCAAAAGTCCTAGACTAGCAGCAGCATCTAGCAACTGTGGACTTGCTGGATTGTGAGTCGTACGGATAGAGTTAACTCCCATATCTTTCAGGAGTTTTAATTTACGGTAGGTTGCCTTATAGTTTTCTTCTGCCCCCAAGGCTCCATTATCATGGTGGATACTAACCCCGTGGAATTTCATTCTCTCACCGTTAAGAGAGAATCCCTCCTTAGCTGTCCAGTTGAAATAACGATAACCAAAAGTATCTTCTGTCACATCAACTAGCTGACCTTCATTATAAACCTTTGTTTTTAGAACATAGAGCTGAGGATGGTAGCTTTTTGTTGTCCAGAGAGTTGGCTTGTTAACCAAGATCGTTTGTTTAAAGTCTGCTGTCTCATTTCCTGCTAGGTTCTTGGTTACAGAACGAACCAAATCTGAAACAGCCTTACCTTCCTTAGTAAAAATCTGTTGCTCCACAAATACCTTGGCTAAAGTCTTGGCAGTATTTTTGATCTTGCTTTGGATTTGAGTTTCAACATTGCCATCTTTTTGTTGAGCTAATTTTGGAGTTGTAATATGATTTCCATTTTCAGCCACTTGTACCTTATCACGATAGCTTAAAGTCACATCGCGATAGATACCACTTCCTGAGTACCAACGACTACTTGGTTGTTTATTGGTAACTTGGACAGCAATGGTATTTTCACTGCCATCTTTATTTAAAAATTCAGTGATGTCATATGAAAAATGATTGTAACCACTTGGATAATGACCTACAAATTTACCATTGACATAGACCTTAGAGTCCATGTAAACTCCATCGAAATTGATACGAACATCCTTATCCTTAGCAGCTTCGTCAACCGTGAAGGTCTTACGATACCAGGCAGTACCACCATTTAATTGACCACCTTCATTACGAGCAGGAGACTTGTGATCAAAATCAAAATAGATACTCCAGTCATGAGGAAGGTTCAACTTAGACCAATCATGAACATCTACATCTTTCTTAGAAAAATCACCCTGAGCGTTTAGTTTAAAATACCAGTCTTTATTGAAATTTTGTTTTCTTTCCTGCAAAAGTTGGTCTTCTTTTTCCTTCTCTTTTGTCACTTGAGGCGATTCACTTGCAGAAGCTTTTTCTTCCTTGCTTTTATCGTCCGTTACAGGTTTATTCTGATTAGGTGTATCAGTATGTTCTTCTCGAACTGCTGGCTTTTCAGTACTCACTTCTGCCACTGTAGGTTCTTTCTCATTCACTTCAGCTGCTGGTTTTTCATTTTTTTCAACTTTGTCTTTTTTAGGGCTAACTACTTCCGCTTCCTTTTCTTCCTTAGGACTTGTAGCCTCAGTCATCTTTTCTTCAGTTACTGGTTTTGCGGGTTCAACCGCATCATTTACTTCTCCAGTAGCTGAATCTTGTGGGCCATTTTGCTCAGCTTTTGCAATGGCTGCAGCAACCTCATCTGGAAGCTTATCTAAAGGTTGAACTTGATGAATTGTTTCTTCAGTGGTACTTGACGTTTCGGTTTCCGCAGCTTGCGCTACCTGAAGACCAAATATACTAGCTCCAATCATGACAGATGCCGCACCAATGGCGAATTTACGAATACTAAAATGACACCGTTTTTCAAAAAATCTCTTATCCATTAAATCCTGTTTTCCTTTCTTATATATTTAGTAAGCGATTACATTCTTTACTAAAAAATAAACCTCCTCCCAGAACGCCAACTAAATTTTTAGATATAAATATTGTTAACCTTAATATATCAAAATAGTAGAGAATTTTCAATAATTTGTAGAAGTTTTACTGTAATTTTATTAAAATAAGTGCAAGAAAAAAACAAGTTCATTTTTTAGAACTTGTTTCTTCACTATCTAGAATAAATGCTTGTTCTATCTATCCAAGCTTCGCAATGCAGCCTGATAAGTTTGCTCCATTAGCATAGTAATGGTCATAGGCCCAACTCCACCAGGTACAGGCGTGATATGACTAGCGATTGGCGCAACAGCCTCATAGTCAACATCTCCACAGAGCTTGCCATTTTCATCTCGGTTCATCCCCACATCAATGACAACTGCTCCAGGTTTGACAAAGTCAGCAGTCACAAACTTAGCACGACCAATTGCTACTACTAGAATATCTGCTTTAGAAGCTACTTGGGCTAGATTGTGGGTGCGAGAGTGGGTCAAGGTTACAGTTGCATTTTTTGCCAATAAAAGCTGAGCCATTGGCTTACCGACAATATTAGAACGACCAATGACAACTGCATTTTTACCTTCTAAGTCGATCCCATACTCATGAAACATTTCCATAATCCCAGCAGGAGTTGAAGGAATCATAACTGGGTGACCAGACCAAAGACGTCCCATGTTGAGCGGATGAAAACCATCCACATCCTTCTCAGGGTCAATAGCCAATAAAACAGCTTCCTCATCGATGTGTTTTGGTAAAGGCAATTGAACCAAAATCCCATGCCAAGCTGGATCTTGATTGTATTTGGCAATCAAAGCCAACAATTCCTCTTGGGTAATTGTCTCAGGAACTCGCACAACTTCACTCTGGAAACCAGCCGCAATAGCTGAGCGTTCCTTATTTCGAACGTAAACCTGACTAGCAGGATTGTCCCCAACCAAAATCACCACCAAGCCAGGAACCAATCCTGTTTCTTCTTTCAATCTCGCAGTCTTTTCAGCCAACTGTCCTTGTAACTTGGCTGCTAGAGCCTTCCCATCGATAATCTGCGTCATGTTTCTTCTCTTTTCTAACAAATATGTTCTATTATATCAAAAAATGGCTTATCACTCTAACACTTCTTGACTAAGAGACCTTATAGTCTGAAACTATAAGAAAAAGCTCTTATCGAGCTTTTCTAAATTACGATATTCTTACAAAACCTTACTCAAGAAATCCTTGGTTCTTTGTTCTTGGCTTTGTTCAAAGACTTGCTCTGGAGTTCCGTCTTCGACAACAACACCATCAGCCATAAAGATGACACGGTCTGCTACTTCACGAGCAAAGCCCATTTCATGCGTTACGATAACCATGGTCATTCCTGACTGAGCAAGTTCTTGCATAACTGCTAGTACTTCTCCTACCATTTCTGGGTCTAGAGCAGAAGTTGGTTCATCAAAGAGTAGGACATCTGGTTCCATAGCAAGACCACGAGCGATAGCGATTCGCTGTTGCTGACCACCTGACAAACTTTGTGGATAGGCATCTGCTTTATCTGGTAAACCAACCTTTTCCAAAAGCTCATGGGCTCTCTTCTCAGCAACTTCCTTACTTTCCCCTTTGGTCTTGATAGGAGAAAGCGTGATGTTTTCCATTACTGTCATATTTGGAAAGAGATTGAACTGTTGGAAAACCATACCCATCTTTTCACGCATGGCAAAGAGGTCGTTTTTCTTATCCGTAATGTCTACTCCTTCAAAGATAACCTTTCCTTTAGTAGCTTCTTCAAGGAGATTCATAGAACGAAGGAGGGTTGACTTACCGCTACCTGACGGTCCGATAATGACCACTACTTCCCCTTTTTTGATTTCAAGATTAATTCCTTTTAAAACTTCATTTTTTCCAAAGTTCTTATGAAGGTTTTCAATTTTTATAAGTGTTTCAGTCATTATTTCTTATCTCCTTGTCCCATACGATTTTCAAAAGCTTTCAAGGCCAGTGTCAAGATAGAGGTCATAATCAAGTAGTAAAAGGCTGCAAATAAGAGCGGTGTTAAAGGTAGGTAAGTAGTCGTTGATACTGTAGTAGCTCCATTCCACAACTCCATAACACCAATAGCTGACAAGAGCGAGCTATCCTTAATAATGGTGATGAACTCATTCCCCAAGGCTGGCAAGATATTCTTGATTGCCTGTGGGAGAATGACATAGCGCATAGCATTTTTAGGACGAATCCCTAGAGAGTAAGCCGCCTCTAATTGACCTTTAGGTACTGCATTGATACCAGCACGAACTGTCTCTGATACGTAGGCACCACTATTCATTGAAATGATGATAATCCCTGGAATTAACCGAGAAAGCTCAATCCCTAAAATCCCAAACTGAATCGTAGGTGCATCAATGCTCATGAGTGCAAATGCAATCATAATCTGGACCATCATAGGTGTTCCACGGAAAATCCAGATATAAATATTGGCAATCCATGCTAGAGGTTTGATTTTTGAACGTTGAGCAAAGGCTAAGAGCACACCCAAAATTGTCCCAAAAAAGACAACTAAAACAGAGATCAAGACTGTTACGAGGGCACCATAGTTAAAATAGGGCAGATATTTTGGTAAAAAAGAAAAATTCATAGATACACTACTTTCTAACTTAAAACTTGTATAAGGATAACATATCTTGCATAAAAATGCAACTTCTTTTCCTGATATTTTCAATAAAATTTCAAAGAAAACAGAAATAGCGAGAAATCTTAGTTTTTCCTAGTCAAGTAGATACTCTTTATGGTAAAATAGTAACGATAAGAAATGGAGGAGAATCAAAATGGAATCACATTTGGTTAGAATCATCAACCGCCTAGAAGCAATGACAAAAGATGGTGGTAACTTAAAACGTAACTTTGAACGCGAGGGAGTTGTGGTAGCTGAAGTTGCTTTTAATCATGATGAAGAAAATGGCCCAATCTTTACTCTTCGTGATGTTGAAGCTCGTGAAACATATACTTTTGATAGCATCGACTTGATTGCGATGGAAATCTACGAACTTCTATACTAATGATAGATATACAGAGGTTGGGACAAAAGATCCCGACCTCACTTTTTATTAGCAATCAAACTTTGACGCGGTAGCTGATTGGACTTTTCGTTCGTCTTTTAGACTCCCAAAACTCCTAATCATCTTCGCGGGGCTGGGACTACGAAATCGAGACTTTGTCTATCGATTTCTGTTCCACCGCCTTTCACCAACGAGAATCCTTTTTGTATTTCAAATAGGATTTTTTCTTATACTCAAGACTTAACTATATTTAAGCGAACTCAATGAAAAATCAAAAATTAGCTAGAAGTAGCTCTTAATTTTACTTTTAAATTAGAAAAAAACTGATGCGATCCGTAAAAAGACTAACTCAAGTGATGCTGACCTAGTTTATAAGATTTCAAAAAAATTAGCACTCTATCATCAAAAGTGCTAATACCTAATCTTTTTACTTGAATTGCCCAATAATCATGATATAATGAAACTATACAGTCATTTGACTATTTTTGACCTTTCAGATTTAGTCAGTGCTAAGAAAGAAATGAGGTGGCGGTATGCTCTGTCAAAACTGCAAAATCAATGACTCAACAATCCATCTTTATACCAATCTCAATGGTCAACAAAAGCAAATCGATCTCTGTCAAAATTGCTACAAAATTATCAAAACAGATCCTAACAATAGCTTATTTAAAGGAATTACAGATTTAAACAACCGTGATTTTGATCCCTTTGGAGACTTCTTCAACGATTTGAATAACTTTAGACCTTCTTCAAATAACAATGTTCCTCCAACCCAGTCAGGTGGCGGTTACGGAGGTAATGGTGGTTACGGCCCTCAAAATCGTGGGCCAGTTCAAACTCCTCCACCTAACCAAGAAAAAGGACTCTTGGAAGAGTACGGTATCAATGTAACTGAGATTGCTCGTCGTGGAAATGTTGACCCTGTTATCGGTCGTGACGAGGAAATCATCCGCGTCATTGAAATTCTTAACCGTAGAACAAAAAACAACCCAGTCCTTATCGGAGAACCTGGTGTTGGTAAGACCGCTGTTGTTGAAGGCTTAGCTCAAAAAATTGTAGACGGTGATGTCCCTCATAAACTGCAAGGGAAAGAAGTTATTCGCTTAGATGTTGTTAGCCTTGTTCAAGGTACAGGAATCCGAGGTCAATTCGAGGAGCGCATGCAAAAACTCATGGAGGAAATTCGCAAACGCGATGATATCATCCTCTTCATTGACGAGATTCATGAGATTGTTGGAGCTGGTTCTGCAGGAGATGGCAATATGGATGCAGGAAATATCCTCAAACCAGCACTTGCTCGTGGTGAACTCCAACTAGTTGGTGCCACTACCCTCAATGAATACCGCATCATTGAAAAGGATGCCGCCTTAGAACGACGTATGCAGCCTGTTAAGGTAGATGAACCAACAGTGGAAGAAACAATCACTATCCTTAAAGGTATTCAAAAGAAATACGAAGATTACCACCACGTTCATTATACCGATGCTGCTATCGAAGCTGCCGCTACTCTTTCTAACCGCTACATCCAAGATCGTTTCTTGCCGGACAAGGCCATTGACCTTCTAGATGAAGCTGGTTCTAAAATGAATCTTACTTTAAACTTCGTCGACCCTAAGGTTATTGATCAACGCCTAATCGAAGCAGAAAATCTTAAAACTCAGGCAACTCGTGATGAAGACTTTGAAAAAGCGGCCTACTTCCGTGATCAGATTGCCAAGTATAAGGAAATGCAAAAGACCAAGGTAACCGACCAGGATACCCCAATCATCAGCGAAAAGACAATTGAACACATCATCGAACAAAAGACCAATATCCCAGTTGGTGATCTCAAAGAAAAAGAACAATCTCAACTTATCAATTTAGCGAATGACCTTAAAGCCCATGTCATAGGCCAAGACGATGCTGTCGATAAAATCGCTAAAGCTATCCGTCGCAATCGTGTCGGTCTTGGTTCTCCAAATCGTCCGATCGGCAGCTTCCTCTTTGTCGGACCAACTGGCGTCGGAAAAACTGAGCTTTCCAAACAATTAGCTATCGAACTCTTTGGTTCTGCTGATAGTATGATTCGCTTTGACATGAGCGAATACATGGAAAAACACAGCGTCGCTAAACTGGTCGGTGCCCCTCCAGGCTATGTTGGCTACGATGAAGCTGGGCAACTGACTGAGAAAGTGCGTCGCAATCCTTATTCTCTCATTCTCTTAGACGAGGTAGAAAAAGCCCATCCAGACGTTATGCATATGTTTCTTCAAGTCTTGGATGATGGTCGTTTGACAGATGGTCAAGGTCGTACTGTTAGCTTCAAGGATGCCATCATTATCATGACTTCAAATGCAGGGACAGGTAAGGCAGAAGCCAGCGTTGGATTTGGTGCTGCTAGAGAAGGCCGTACCAATTCTGTTCTTGGGGAATTAGGCAACTTCTTCAGCCCAGAATTCATGAACCGCTTTGATGGCATCATCGAATTCAAGGCTCTCAGCAAGGAAAATCTCCTACAAATTGTCGACCTCATGTTAGATGATGTCAATAAACGTCTCTCAAGCAATAACATCCATTTAGATGTCACAGAAAAGGTTAAAGAAAAACTTGTAGACCTTGGCTATGATCCAAAAATGGGAGCTCGTCCACTCCGTCGAACCATTCAAGATTATATCGAAGATGCCATTACTGACTACTACCTTGAAAATCCTAGAGAGAAGGATTTCAAGGCAGTCATGACAAGCAATGGTAAAATCATGATTAAATCAAAAAATAAATTGGAAACAGTTGATTCAAACGACTAATTCCTTCATACTAAAAGAATGTTCTTACTTGACAGTAAGAGCATTCTTTAATATGATAGAAAGAAAGCGCAATCACGAAGGAGACATTTATGACAAATCCTACATTTGGAGAGAAAATCGAGGGCGTAACCTACAAGACTCGCTACGGTGTTTATGCAGTCATTCCTGATTCAAAACATGAAAAGATTATACTCGTTCAAGCTCCAAATGGTGCTTGGTTCTTGCCAGGTGGCGAAATCGAAGAAGGTGAAGACCACTTTGAAGCTCTCAAACGAGAATTGATTGAAGAATTAGGCTTTACGGCTGAAATCGGTAGCTATTATGGTCAGGCTGACGAGTATTTTTATTCTAGCCATCGCGATACTCACTACTACAATCCAGCCTATCTCTACGAAGCAACTTCTTTCCAAGAAGTTCAAAAACCCTTGGAAGACTTCAATCATCTAGCCTGGTTCCCAATTGATGAAGCTATTGCTAACCTCAAACGTGGAAGTCATAAATGGGCTATCGAATCTTGGAAAAAACAACATCAAATTTAAATTAACTTTCCCAATTTTTCCAAAAAGTGCTATAATAGACATAGAAACTCAGGAGGAAACCCTATGAAGCTCATCAACACTACTAATTCACACTCGCAACTTGTTAAAAGTCAGTTAGAAAGCACCGATGCAACACTTGTAGAGGTTTATTCTGCGGGTAATACAGATGTTATTTTTACCCAAGCACCGCTTCATTACGAAATCCTCATTTCAAATAAACATCGCGCTATCCGCGAAAAAGAGATGGAGAAAATCCAAGAATTTTTCTTAAATCGTAAGATTGACAAGCAAAATATCGATGAAGCTAATATCAAGACCCTCTACTCTGAAAAACTGATTGAAATTTCAATCCCCACAAAATAAATCTTAGCCATATTAGACAGCACCCTATGAAGTTAGATTATTATGTCTAACTCCATAGGGTGCTTTTTATCTGCTCTAGACTCTTATATAAAAATAATATCACCCTTTTTAAGCGCTTGATAAAGGAAATCTGTCTTCCCAAAGTTAGGCTTGACCGTCACCGTCATATCCGTATTTTCCTCGATGAGAAGTTTA